>JBGSSZ010000550.1:0-3240 GCA_041736785.1 Limnoglobus sp. | reverse complement strand
CGGCAGCGGCGGCGTCACGTGCGGTGAGCCCACCCGCCAGAGCCGCGGCGAGCTTATCATCGGCTGAATGTCGGCCACGGTGCGCCATTGAACGCCACTCCTAGTGGAAGCCCGATTCTACCCGATACGCCCATCAATTTGCGTCAATCATCGCCAGCATCGCCCGGCGGATCGGTGCCGGCAGCGTCGGCCAGGCGTCCACGAGCCGGGCTAGGTCAGAGTCGGAAATGCCCCCTTCGTCTCTCTCTTCACTACACCCGGCACTACACCCGACGGCATTCGATTGTTCTAATCCGTTAGCGGAATTGTCTTTGCGGAACGGTGTATTGAGATTCTGATTCTCTTTGTCAAGGTTCGAATCCTTGTCGGGTAATTCTCTCGGAACGCGCTGATCTCTCTTGAAACACTTCAAAAATCAGGCTTTTGCGGACAATCTCGCATTCGCCAGAATCCTTTTCAATCGACCTCGGGTGGGCAGCGTTGACACTGCATTGCAGTTGCATCGCTGGACTCACTCTCAAGATTCCGCCACCTTGAGGGCATCATGGCATGGCTTGAAACCAAGGGCCACGTCTACCGGATCCGATTCCGCTTCCAAGGCCGCAAGCGGGTTTTGCCGCTCCGTTGCCGTAGCAGACGGGAAGCCGACGATTGTCTGAGTCGTTTTGAAGAACAAACGAGATTGATCGACCGTGGCTTCATTGAAACGCCGCCGGAAGATGTGGACGTGGGACTCTACATCATCTCCGGCGGCAAGCGGAACGAACGGGCCAGCAAAAGCGTAACCGCATCGGTTACGACAGTCGCCACGCTTTTTGATGCTTATCTGGCTAAGAGCCCCAATGGCGCGAAAGAGGAAAGCACCCTGCTGACGGAGCAGAAACACATCAGCCATCTTCGTCGATTGATCGGCGAGAACATTCCCCTCCACGAAGTGACGGCCCTGACTCTGCAAAACTACATCGACCGTCGGCTGAAAGAGCCGGACCATTATGGCCGCAGTCTTTCGTCGCGGACGGTGAAAAAGGAACTCTCCAAACTGGCGTATGTGTGGAACCGTTTTGGCGTGACGGAAGAAATAGTCTCCCAACCGGCACCGACAACGCGGCTGATCTACGTCAAGGAGCGTAGCAAGCCACCTTTCCAAACTCGGGCGCAGATCGAGCGCCGGATTGCCCGCGGCAAACTCCGAAATCGCGGAACTTTGGTCGTCGATGTTCCTGACGTTACCTGAAGTGGAGGAGGTCCTAGATTACGTGGGCCAAGAAAACAGGCGCGATGCTTGCGTTCGCAGCCCACACGGGTGCCCGGCGAAGCGAGATTCTCCGCAGCCGCGTCGAAGACATCGACTTCGAGCGGGGCGTAGTGAATATTCGCGAGAAAAAGAATGACACTTCGCGAGAAGTGCCCTATCGCAGCGTGCCAATGAGTACGCGATTGACTGATACACTGCGCGACTGGCTTGCGGTTCATTCGGGTGGCATCCACACGTTCGTCACGCGCACCGGCGATGCACTGACCCGTCCTTGGGCAGCAGAACTGATTCGCAACGTCCTTCGAGGATCAAAATGGGACGTGGTGCCGGGTTGGCACTGCTTCCGGCACAGCTTCATCAGCAACTGCGTTGCAAAAGGCATCGACCAGCGCATGATCGACCATTGGGTGGGCCACTCCACCTACGCGATGCGGAAGCGCTACTCGCACCTTATTCCGGCCGTTTCGCAAGCTGCTTTGAGAACGGTGTTCAAATGAGCTGGCCTAAGGAACTGCTTTTCTGAGCAAGTCTAGCCCAACTTCCGCAGTTCGCGGTGCCGGAATGCTGAATACGCCTTGATATTGGCGTTTCCGGCTTTGGAGTTGGCACTACAGTCGGTCCTTCGCTCTCACTCCTTGCGGCAGTTTCAATCGCTGCGGCAGACGCAGGCCTAACCGCGTCAGCAAGATCGACTGCGACGCATCTGGCCGCACCACACACTGCATCCGCACCTCACGACCATCCGCGGTCGGCACCACCACATCGGCGCTCGTGATCCGACGCATCTCCTCCAGCAGCGTTGGCAGACTCGACCCCAGACCCGCACGCTTGCTCCAGCCTTCGAGCGTTTTGCGGAGCACATACGCCAGGAAGCAGACGAGGATGTGGGCGGTCACACGTTCGGCCTTCTGATGCCAGACCGGTCGCAGTTTCAACTGATCCTTTTGGATGCGGAACGCGGCCTCGGCTTCGGTCAGTTGGGTGTAGGCGGTCCAGAGTTCCTCGGCGGTCCAGTCGGTCAGATTGCTGCGGAGCACGTAGCAGCCGTCGCGCTGTTCGTGCTGCTGCCAGACGTCGTCGCGACGCTGCCAGGTGAGTTGAGCGCCATTGTCCGTGGACGTCACTTGCACGGCGTAGAACTTGGCGGCGCGCTGCTGGCGTTCGAGCAGGCGACCGACGCGGCGTTCGATCACGCCGACGTCCTGTTTCCGGCGTCGACACGATTTCGCCAGCGTTTCCAGACCCTTTTCGATGCGTGCGGCGAAGCGCTGCCGCATCGCCTGCTCCTTCAACTTGCGATCCGCACTGCGGCAGAGGATGAACGTCTCGACGCCGTCGCCGACCGGTTTGAGCTTCACTTCGAGCCATCACTCACCTGCGACCAGTCGCCCTGCAGCAGGTCGCGTTCGTGCGCCTTCAACTGCGCCTTCGGCGTGCCGACGATGTAACGCGAGCCGCGCGTCTTCAGCCACTGAAGATGCGCTTCGCTGACCATGCCACGATCGAGCGCCCAGACGCGGCTGGCCTGGCCGTAGCGCGACTCCATCGTGGTGACGATTTCGCGCAGCGTGCTGGAGTCGTGGCGGTTGCCGGCGAAGACTTCGAAGCCGAGCGGGAAGCCATCGCGTGTGACGACAAGGCCGATGCAGACTTGCTTGCAGTCGCCGCGGTGGTCGCGCGAGTAGCCGCGCTGCGCCAGCGGATTCTTCTCGGCTTGTCCTTCGAAGTAGGTGCTGGTCACGTCGTAGAGCAGGAGGTCGTAGTCGAGGCCGAAGAGCGTGCCGAGCCGACTTTTCAAGTGCGTTTCGAGCGCAGCCTTGTGTTCGATCAGCTTGTCGAGGGCACGGTAGCAGCGGTCGTCGTTGACCTTCTCATCGGGAATACCGAGCAGGTCGTCGAGGGCCGTGCGACGAAACCAGTCCTCGGCGATGTGCAGTTCGCTCGACGGTTCGCAGCAGCGCGCGATCACGAGCACGGCGGCCATC
>JBGSSZ010000547.1:0-9776 GCA_041736785.1 Limnoglobus sp. | reverse complement strand
GATGCAGTCGCCGCGCCAGTTCCCAGGCGTCGAAAAGCACACGGTTGCGGACCGTGTCTGTGTAAGGCGTCGCCGGGTCGAGCAACCGCGTAAGCGTCGCCGCCGCAGCGTCGAAGTCTTTGGCATGAGTGAGTGCCACGGCCCGCAAGTAATCGACGCGTGCGGCGAGGATTGGTTTCTGCCGTTCGACAAGATCGATCATCCGCACCGCCCGCTGTCTCTGCGATTCCGACGGCGTGCTCGAGCCGATCAGATATCCCGCGGCCTGATCGAGGCAGAAGCCATAGTCGAGATGCTCCAGCAATGGCGAATTCTGCGGAAGCGTTTCGACGTCGATGCGTTCGTGCAGTTGCCACATCCCACGGATGGCGAGTTCGTCCTTGGGGCTGAGCGTCAGTGCCCGCTTGAACGACAATAGTGCTTCCACAGGGCGATTCATATTCAGCGACGAGTAGCCCCGCAGTGTGTGCTTGAAGACACGCAGGAACGGCATCAGACGCGTGACGTAGACGAAATAGGCGATCAGCGGAGCAAGGAGAATGAACTTCTCACCGAAGAACGATTCGCGACCGGCGAAGAGTTCGTAAGCTCCGATGCCGAACCCCGCACAGAGTGCGGCGATCTCGATCTCTGACTCCTCCGCTTCACCGCAGAACGTCAGCAAGTAGAAGCCCGGCAGTCCGGCGAGAATGACGATCCCGAGCACATGCTGCCCCGCAACGGTGTTGAAGCCGGGGATCTGGAAGAGGTAGTGCACGCCGAGGTAGATGATCAGACTGCCGACGACGAGGGCGACAATAAAGCGGGTTGCGAAATCGCGGACGGCGCGGAGTTGGTAAAACCCGTAGCCGAGGACAGCACCGGCGATGGCGAAGTAGATGAGCCAGTCGCGGGTGGTCGGTGCTTCCAGTTGGGGGTAGGCGATGAATGCACTCAGGCCGAGGCCGCCGAGGATTCCCAGATAGATCCAGTAGGGGCTTTCGAGGAGCACGACGAAGGGGAAGGCTTTGTAGTTGGCACTCGGGCGGTAACCGCGTCGGATCTGCACGACGGCTCCGGCGAGCAAGCCGATCGCCAAACCGCCAGCGATCCCGGCGAGTACGGCGTAGAATCGCGGCCAGTCGGGCGATGCCGGACTCTGCACAATCGCCAGCCAGGCCCAGAGACCGAGGTAGAGGCCCTTTAACACGTATTCGCGGAGAATCGGATTCATGCTGGCAGGATACGGACGCCACACATCGCAGAAAGGGACCGAAAATGGCGAAACCAGCCGGATTCCGTTTCCCTTTGGCAGATTTCACCGATAAAGTCTGTCCGTGGGCTGTGCGGAGGTCGCCCGGCTCATCACTCACTGGGAGATTTCCGAATGACTTCTCAGGTTCGTCGCTTCGCAGTCGCGCTCCTTCTGGGCGGCTTCGCCGTGGTCGGCCTCGGCACAGCTGCCGAGCAGAAGGAAAAGGGCAAGGCCGTCCTCGATCTGCACGCCATCATGAACAATAACAAGGGCAAGAACGCGATCTCCAACAAGATCAACGCGGCCGCCAAGAGCGGCGACTGGGACGATGCCAAAGTGCTCGCGACCAAGTTCAAAGACCTCGGTGAAGCGATCTGCAAGTGCGACGCACCCAAGGGCGAGAAGGACTCCTGGGAGAAGTTGACCAAGCAGTATAAGGAGCAGACCGCCGCCGTGGCCGCTGCTGTTGAGAAAAAGGATGCCAAGGCGACGAGCACCGCTGTGTACGCATTCAATAAAAGCTGCAAAGCCTGCCACGACTCGCACAAGTAGCAATTGCGACTGATCACAACCCGAACCCGGTCGTGTCCGCACGGCCGGGTTCGACTGCTGATAGATATGTCAGAAGCGATTCACACGAACAATTGACATGGCTGCCAGTGCCTGCATAGAATTCGACCATGTTCCGGTTGCTCACGACATCGATTCTGGCTTGGGTGATCTTGCTGTCACCCGCACTTTGTTGCTGTAGCTTCTCAGCGATCTCACTCACCTCGCAATTATCCGGGCCAGCGAAAAAGACCTGTTGCCAGCGTACGAGCCCAGCCAGGCCGCCGGGTCCCAGCACGCCGAAGCCGTGTCAGTGCAAGACAGTACTGTCCAATTTGGTGATGTGTCAGACCGAAAATCAGTCCGTCACCCTTGAACGGTCCGCGATGTGGATCGCAGTGTCACGACCGGATTTCGACGCAGTCTTCAGCGTCGTTGTTCTGCCCTTTCGTTGCACTGGCGTGAACGCCTCGGCCACGTCAGCCAGCAGTCAGATTGCAATCACATCCCGGCTCATCTGTTAGCAGTCGAACACTTCATTTTCCAATGACCGCGATCGTGCCTGCTTGGCGCGGATTCGCTGTCGTTTCCACGGCAGTCACCTCACCCCCCCAACATTCGGAGACTAGAAAATGTTCCGCCATATTCTCTTGACTGGAAACTGTATCGTCGTCGTCGCGGCAATTGTGATCAGCGTCGGCTGCACCAACGGCACATCGCCTGGCACCAGTGCCCCGAATCCGGCAGTCACGGAGGCGGTGCATGGGCACCAGCCCAGCGTCCACGGTGGCACGCTGATCTCGATCGGAAAAGACAACTTTCACGCCGAAGCGGTATTCGAGCAGGGAGCCAAACTGCGCTTGTACATGCTCGGTGCTGACGAAACCAAAGTCATGGATGTCGAGGATCAGACGCTGCGTGCGTTTGTCAAAGTCGGCGGCATGAAGGAAACTCTGCCGTTTGAATTGCGGGCCGATCCGCAGCCGGGAGATCAGCAGGGCCGGACGAGCCAGTTTGTGGCTGAACTCCCGCCTGACGCAGTTGGTAAACCGGTGCAGATTGTCATTCCCAGCGTGCGGATCGGTGCCGACCGTTTTCGGATCGCTTTTGCTTCTGACGCCGCCCACACCGATACAGCCATGCCGGCCAAGCTTGGCAGCGAAGAGGAACAACAGGTCTTCTTCACCCCAGGCGGTGCCTACACGGCTGCGGACATCACCACTAATGGCAAGACTGTCGCCGCCGTCAAATATCGAGGTGTCCGCGCTCAGCATGACGACAATCCCAAGCCTGGCGAAGCCATCTGCCCGATCTCAAAAACCAAGGCGAATCCTAAGTTCACCTGGGTCATTGGCGGCAAGACTTACAGTTTCTGTTGCGTGCCCTGTATTGAAGAATTCGTCCTGCTCGCCAAGGAAAAACCAGCCGAGATCAAGGACCCCAAGGACTATGTTAAATAAGCCTTGCCGCATTTGATACTGAGTTCGTCTGTTCAGATCGGCTGCGGTTCTGCTACTCTTCGTTTTTCAATTATTTGCCGCCATGGAGGGCTGCGCGATGGCTGACGCACCTGCGAAGAAGAGCCTGGTGAAAATCGTGATCGGCAGCGCCCTCGGGCTCGGCACCGGGGTCGGTGCGATGTACTTCAACGCGGCGTTCGACAAACTCGTCAAGCCCGCCAAGCCGCTTGCAAACTTCCAAGTCACGTCCGACGTCCTCACTGTCACCTGCGAGAACCGTGCCAGTGGCCAGTCGGGGTACTGGGATTTCGGCGACGGCACCGCACTCGAATCGTTCGACCCCAATGCCCAAACCGTGCAGCACGTCTACGCGAAGCCCGGGAAATACGATGTCCGGCTGATCGTCCGCAACTTTCTGATGGAAGAAACGAACCGCAGTGTCAGCGTCGAACTGAGCAGCAACGGTGCGGCTGCAAGCAATCCGCCGCGGATCCTGGATTTGAAAGTGCAGACCATCACGGATCAGGTTCCGGCGACCTTCCGCATCACGGGCAAGGTGCAGAACGCCGACGAACTCATCTGGCGGCTCGGCGACAAGACCGAACACCTTGCCGCGGCCGGGGAACAGATCGACCGCTACGTCACCTTCGACAGCGATGGCCGTTTTCCGATCGTGCTCACTGCGTTTAGCAAGAGCCGCAAGGATCCGCAGGTCCTGGTCGAGAGCGTGGAAGTGAAGAAGCCGCTCAAAGACCGCTACGAGGCGATGGTGTTTGTCACCGATGCGATCACGAATACGGAGCAGCGGACGAGTCTGATGCGGACACCGGCACCGGTCCGCGATGCGAGCGGGCCGACCAAAGGCTTCAGCAAAGTGCTCCCCGCCGCAAGAAACAGCGTGATTCTGAAAGCCGAGATCGATCGCTCGATGCCGGCAGTGGCGAAGAACGTGAAGTGTGAAGTGGCGAAGGACCAGAAGAGCGTGACCGTCAGCGGGGAGTGGAGCGTTAGCGGCGACGCTTTGGCCAAAGCCGCCGGCGGCAGCGACCTTGGCGTGCCCGTGCTGCTCACGCAGGAACTGCGCACGACCATGACCCCAGGGCGGCAGGCTCTCTCGGGCGTGATGGAAGACTCGAAGATCACGGTGCGTCTGCCTCCGCAGCCGTCGGGAAGCAACACTCGCAGCATCAGCGTCGATTTCGGCATCAGCACCAAAGATGGCAAGCGCAATCGACTTGCCTACGGTACGCTCGAGAAAAATAGCTGGCTGTCGGCCCCGCTCACGCTCAGCGGGCAGCAGGTGCGGGCTCAAGCCACTATCAAAGACGACATGCTCGTCGTGACCTTCATTCGCGCGAACTGACCATAGAATCATGGCATGACACTGAAACCACTGCAAATGCGCCGCGAAGGGGACGGGCTCCGCATCGAATGGAGCGACGGCGCGACGACGCACGCTACCTGGCGGGTGCTGCGGAAGGCGTGCCCGTGCGCGTCATGTCTGGAAGAGGCGAAGAAGCCCGCGGATCCGTTTCGGATTCTGAGCCACTCCGAAGTGGAAGCCGGTGATCCCGAGCCAGTGGGAATGAAGCCGATGGGGCACTACGCGTACCAGATTGCTTGGAACGACGGCCATGACACGGGCATCTACACGCTCGAATCCCTTCGCGAACTCTCGACGGTCATTTCCGCGGATTCGGGTAGTGCTCCTGCATCGCCGACTTCATCTCACTGACGGCCCGCTCCAACCCGACGAAGACAGCCCGGCTGACGATGCTGTGGCCGATGTTCAATTCCTCGACACCGGGGATGCGGACAATTGCTTTCACATTTTGATAGTTCAGTCCGTGCCCCATGTGCACGTTCAGACCGATCTGTCGGGCGTGGGACGTCGCGGTTGCGAGCTTGGCGAGTTCGTCTTCGATCGCTGAGCCGCGGGCTTCACTGTAGCTGGCGGTCTGAAACTCGATTGCCTGGGCTCCGACCGCCTTCGCGAGGTCGATCTGCTCGAAATCGGGATCGATGAAGACTGCGACGTGAACGCCTGCCTGCCGCAACTGATAGACCACACGCGTGACGCTGTCGGGATCACGGCTGAGATCGAGCCCGCCTTCTGTGGTGAGTTCTTCCCGCTTCTCCGGCACGAGCGTCGCTTCGTGGGGCTGGGTTGTGAGGGCGATCTCGACGATCTCCGGCGCGATGGACATTTCCAGATTGAGCCGCGTCGCCACGGTTTCCTTGAGGAGTCGCACGTCGCGGTCGTTGATGTGGCGGCGATCTTCGCGCAGGTGGATGGTGATGCCGTCGGCTCCGCCCAGGGTGGCGAGCACTGCGGCCGCGACGGGATCGGGCTCTGCCGCCCGGCGGGCCTGCCGCACCGTGGCGATGTGATCGATGTTGACACCGAGACGGATCATGGATGACATCCTTTCACAGTTTCGCGAACCAATCCTGCAACGCGGTCACGGTCAGTTCCGAGTCACGCATGGCTTTGCACGCGAGGCCCGCCGCGAAGGCGGCGTTCATGGTCGTGATGCATGTTACGCGATGCGACACGGCCGCCGCGCGAATCTTCCCCTCATCGCTGCGTGCACCCTGCCCACTCGGCGTGTTGATAATCATGTGCACCTGCTCGTTCTTCATGTAATCGAGCAGGTTCGGCCGGCCTTCCTGAATCTTCGGCACGACCTCAACTTCAATCCCGGCTTCGCGAAAGACGGTAGCAGTGCCGCGGGTGGCGATGAGCTTGTAGCCGAGATCGGCGAACATCCGCGCCAGAGGCACAGCCTTCGATTTGTCCTTAGCCGCCAGCGAGATGAAGACGGTCCCAGTCTGCGGCAGCACTGCACTCGCGGCCATCTGCGCCTTAACAAACGCCATCGGCAGGTCGGCGTCGATCCCCATCACTTCGCCTGTGCTGCGCATCTCCGGGCCGAGGATGATGTCCGTGCCGGGGAACTTGTTGAACGGGAAGACGCTTTCCTTGACGCTGAAATGCTTCGGCACGATCTCGCCGTGGATGCCCAGTTCGTCGAGCGTGGCCCCGGCCATCACCAGTGCTGCGAGCCGAGCCAGCGAGCGGCCTGTGGCTTTGCTCACAAACGGCACCGTGCGGCTCGCTCGCGGGTTTGCTTCGAGAATGTAGACCTTCGAACTGTCGCCCTGCCCGACGACTGCGAACTGAATGTTCATCAGCCCTTTGACTTTCAGAGCCGCTGCGAGCTTCACAGTCTGCGCCTTGATGTCGTCGAGTACGAACTGCGGCAGGCTGAACGCCGGGAGCACGCAGGCACTGTCGCCGCTGTGAATGCCGGCTTCCTCGATGTGCTGCATCACGCCGCCGATGATCGTGCGAGTGCCGTCGCTGAGGCAATCGACATCCACCTCGGTCGCGTCTTCGAGAAACTTGTCAATCAACACCGGCTTGCCCGGGCTCACATCCACAGCGTGTGTCATGTACTCTTCGAGCATCTGATCGCTGTAAACGATCCGCATCGCCCGGCCGCCCAGCACAAAGCTCGGCCGCACCAACACGGGGTAGCCGATCTTGCGGCTCTGCGTCAGTGCCTGCTGCAAGTCGGTGGCTGTGCCGTTCGCGGGCTGCTTCAGACCCAGTTCGTCGATCAGCGCGGCGAACCGCTTGCGGTCCTCGGCGCGGTCAATGCTGTCGACACTCGTGCCGATGATCGGCACTCCGGCCGCCTCCAACGGCTTCGCCAGGTTCAGCGGCGTCTGACCGCCAAACTGCACGATCACACCTTGCGGCTGCATCCGGTCGTGGATGTTAAGCACATCCTCCACCGTCAGCGGCTCGAAGAAGAGGTGATCCGACGTGTCGTAGTCAGTGCTCACGGTCTCGGGGTTCGAGTTGACCATGATCACTTCGTAGCCTGCCCCGCGGAGTGCAAACGCCGCCTGCACGCAGCAGTAATCGAATTCGATTCCCTGACCGATGCGGTTCGGCCCGCCGCCGAGGATCATGATCCGCGCTTTGCCGGTGGGCGGAAGGATTTCGTCGTCGATGACCAACGAGCCGGAAGCGTGAGCGACGGGTTTTTGATCATCAACGTGCCGCCCGCGCTCCGGGCTTGTCACGACTGTCGCACCGCGCTCGTATGTCGAGTAATAGTAAGGTGTGTACGCCTCGAACTCCGCAGCGCAAGTGTCGACGCTTTTGAACACGGCCGCGACTCCCATCGCGATGCGGTGCCGACGGACATCGAGATCCGTTCGCGTGCCCCAGAGGTTGGCAAGCTGCCGGTCGGAAAAGCCGTACTGCTTCGCTTGCAGCATCAGTTCCGGGCTGACGTTCTCCAGCGGTCCCGCGGCACGGAGCGTGTCCTCGAATTGCGTAATCTCCAAGATGTTCTGCAGGAACCAGCGGTCGATGCCGGTGCGATGGTAGACATCGTCGATCGTGAGCCCGGCCTTGAACGCGTAACGCAGATACCAGATCCGGTCGCAATTCGGTGTGGCAAGTTTGTTCGCGATCTCCTCAAGCGTCGGCTGAGTGGGGGTCCCCCAGCGGTCGGCACGATCGCAACCGAGCCCAAAGCGATTCACTTCCAGTCCGCGGAGCGCTTTCTGCAGGCTCTCTTTGAATGTGCGGCCGATCGCCATGGTCTCGCCGACGCTCTTCATCTGCGTCGTCAGTCGTGAATCGGTATCCGGGAACTTCTCAAATGCAAACCGCGGGATTTTCGTCACCACATAGTCGATGGTGGGCTCGAAGCTCGCCGGCGTGGTGCGGGTGATATCGTTCTGAAGTTCGTCGAGCTTGTAGCCGACCGCGAGCTTGGCGGCGATCTTCGCAATCGGAAAGCCCGTGGCCTTCGACGCCAGCGCCGACGAGCGACTGACCCGGGGGTTCATCTCGATCACGATCATCCGACCGGTATCGGGGTTGGTCGCGAACTGAATATTCGAGCCGCCCGTCTCCACGCCGATCTCGCGGATGATCGCCTTGGCGGCGTCGCGCATCCGCTGATATTCCTTGTCGCTGAGTGTTTGGGCCGGAGCGACGGTGATGCTGTCGCCCGTGTGCACACCCATCGGGTCGAGGTTTTCGATGGAGCAAATGATGACGACGTTGTCGTTGACATCGCGCATCACTTCGAGTTCGAATTCCTTCCAGCCGATGACGCTCTCTTCGATGAGCACTTCAGTGGTCGGGCTGAGTTCGAGGCCGCTACTGACGATGAGTGCATATTCGTCGCGATTGTAGGCGATACCGCCACCGCTACCGCCCATGGTGAAGCTGGGCCGGATCACGCAGGGCAGGCCGATTTCATCGCGGGCGGCTTCCGCTTCAGCCATCGAATGCACCACCACACTTTTGGGCACATCCAGCCCGATCCGCAGAACGGCGTCTTTGAACTTCTGCCGGTCCTCGGCCTTATCGATCACGTCGGCACGAGCGCCGATCATTTCCACGCCGTGCTTGTGGAGCACGCCATGCTTCCAGAGATCCATCGCGGTGTTCAGCCCGGTCTGTCCGCCGAGCGTGGGCAGCAGGGCGTCGGGTTTCTCCTGGATGATGATCTTTTCGACGACTTGCCAGGTGATCGGCTCGATGTAGGTGCGATCCGCGGTATCGGGATCGGTCATGATCGTGGCGGGGTTGCTGTTGACGAGAATGACCTCGTAGCCCTCCTCGCGCAGCGCTTTACAGGCTTGGGTGCCGGAATAGTCGAACTCGCAGGCCTGCCCAATGACGATGGGTCCGGAGCCGATGAGCAGGATGCGTTTGATGTCGGTACGTTTTGGCATGTCTGGAGTGTTTTATGTCCGCGTCGTGCAGCGACGAATGCGAGTGGGGAAAATCTCCGTCGCGAGCCGGCAGCGTTGCAAGTCTTACAAACCAAGCGTTTTGACTCAATCGACCTGAATCCTCCGTTGACACGGTGACCGGGTGCGTTATACCCGCTCACCGACTCACGCGGTGGGCCATGGACGCGAGCACGCCGGTTGCGGATCTGAAAGCGGCGATCGCCGAGTTTGCGAAGGTCCGCCGCTGGGAGCCGTACCACTCGCCGAAGAACCTCACGATGGCCCTGGCCAGCGAGGTGGGCGAACTCTGCGAGGTCTTCCGCTGGATGACCGAGCAGGAGAGCCGCGAGGCTTCGGGGGATGCGGTGCTGCGGGCGGCGATCGCGGATGAACTCGCCGACGTGGCGAACATTGTGATGCTGCTGAGCATCCATACCGGGATCGACCTCAGTGACGCGCTGACCGCGAAGCTGGCGAAGAACGCGATCAAGTACCCGGCACCGCCGGGCTGACGGAGCCAGTCGGCGGGGCACTGCCGACAACCGCTGCGACTTTCGGGGGAGAGCCGCAGCGGGGATATTCATGGGGGATGCGACGATGAAGCTGCGCTCATTCTGGATCGCCGTGCCGGCGTGTACCGCCGCAGGCGTGCTCAGTGTGTCGATTGTCGGCGCCCAGGAATCGGCTCCGCGAGCGACGGCGCAGCCCGGCGGCATCCGGCCCGACACCCGCGCCGCTCACAATATGTTCGGCCCGCCGCCCGC
>JBGSSZ010000533.1:0-2918 GCA_041736785.1 Limnoglobus sp. | reverse complement strand
GGCTTCGCATAGCGGGCACGATCCGCATTCAGCTTCGCCTGCACAGCCTGCAGCGCCATCAGAGCCGCTCGCTGGCGGGGCTCGGTCTTCGCGGCTTTGAGCGCAGCCCGACTCCGCTCGATGAGATCATTCCGCACGGCGTCCTGCAGTGTCGGATGGGCGGCAGCGATCGGCAGCACGATCCTCAACGGAGCAAACGCGGCCGGGTTGATCGCGGCGGGGACGCCCGGAGCGAGCGGCTTGTCCTTGACGGGTCGCTTGTCGTCGCCACGCTCGAAGAGCAGCGTCACTGCATTCAGATCGGCATCGAACACGCGCGGATACGCGGCCTCTCCCCGGATCTGGTGCGGCTCGAAAATGGCGCGGAAGCGGAAGTACTCCACCTGCGACAGCGGGTCGTACATGTGGTCGTGGCACCGGCAGCAGTTGAGCGTGATGCCCAGGAATGCTTTGCCGGTGTGTTCGACGATGTCGTCGAGCCAGACGTTGCGGTTGAATTTGTAGTAGCTGCGGGCGAGGTAGCCTGTGGCGCGGAGCGTCTTCGCATCGAGTGGAGCGAGTTCGTCGGCTGCGAGCATCTCGCGGATCATGCGATCGTACGGCGTGTTGCCGTTCAGCGACTCGACGACGTAATCGCGCCAGTGCCAGATGTGCTTCTGGCTGTTGCGGACTTCCGCCCCGTAGCCGTACCAGTCGGAGTATCGCCAGATATCGAGAAAGTGCCGTCCCCAGCGCTCGCCATACTGCGACGACGCCAACAGCACGTCGAGGCACGAATCGTAGTCGACACTGTGCAAGTCCTCCGGCTTGGGCGGCAACCCGGTCAGGTCGAGGTGCAGTCGCCGCACGAGCACGCGATCCTCTGCCGGCGGTGCCGCGGTGATGCCTTTCTTCTGCCGCTCGAGACTCAGGAAATGATCGATGGGATGCACGCCCGCCGGCACCGCAGCCTGTTTTGGTTTCTCAAACGCCCAGTGCTTGGCGACCACATCACTGGTGGGGACCATCGCACCTTCATCGATCCAGCGGGCAATGAGCTTGATGTCCTCAACGGCGAGTGGGCCCTTCGGCGGCATCTGACCGGCGTCGCCGTCACCGTGCAGCGCATGAATCAACGGGCTCGCTGCCGAGTTCTTCGCCAGCACCACCGGGCCGTTGACGCTGCCCTTCACGGCTTGTCTGCCGGTCTCGAGCTTCAACCCGGCTTTCTGTTTTGCAGCACCATGACACTGCACACAGTGCTGCGTGAACAGCGGCTGCACCTGAGTGACATAGTCCACAGGTGCCGCCTCAATGGGCATGGTGAGGAGTAGGAGCAGCATAACCAGGCACCACCGGGAAGGCGGGGTCCGCTCAATGCGGGGGAGGGACCACCAGCCTAAACGAACAGACGACCGCTTGCAAGCATGTAGCCGCCGCCGTGTCGCAAATTGTTGAAGGTTTCCGTGATTTTGCTCATCCAGCACCGTCAGCCGCGGAGAGATCTGGCCTCGGCTCGCAGCAAGCTGTCGGTAACCAACAGCCGGCGGGGGCGATATACTGTTTCCAATGTCAATCAGTCGCCGACGGTTGCTTGTGGGAGGTGCCGGTCTCGTTGCCGGTGCATTGGTTGTTCATCACTACTGGGATGGCGAGTCCGAGACAGCCGACAGCTTTATGCTCTATGGCGACACCTTCGATGCGTCCATGACTGCCCACTATGCTGAACTCCGCAAGGTCCCTGGCAACATTTGCATCTCACCAGCCAACATCAGCATCGCTCTCGCCATGATGGCGGAAGGCGCAGTCGGCTCCACCAGCACCCAGATGAAAACGGTACTTGGCTTGCCGCCGGGTGTCAGCGTCTGCGATGCACTGGCGAACAGGGGAACGCCCATCGCCGCAACGGCTCAACGCGGTTACGAACTGGCAATGGCGAACGCCCTCTGGACGCAAACGGGTTTACAAGTGTCGCCGACCTACCGGAAGCGGATTCAGCAGACCTTTCGGGCCAACGTGTTGCAGGCAGATTATGCCGGCGATCCCGCGGGTTCGTGCAACTCAATCAACGATTGGATTTCCAACCGGACTCACCAGAAGATTCAGGGCCTGCTGCCCGAGGGGAGCTTGGGTGCAGAAACGCGCGTCGTGCTGACCAATGCAACCTACTTCCAGGGAAGTTGGCAGGAACCCTTCGATCGGAAGGACACGGAAGACGCTCCATTCACGCTGCTCGACGGTACCACAACGACCGTTCCGCTGATGACACGCACGGGTGGAACGCACGATTACTTTGAAGACGAACAGGTGCAGGTGATTCGTCTGGCATACAGGGGTGGTGAGATTTCTTTTATGGCCGTGCTGCCGAAGGACGCGACCAGGTTCAGCGACTGGGAGTCCGGGGTTTCCGCCGCGTCCATCGCGCACTGGGTCAAGAACCTCAAGTCCACCACTGATGTCAGCGTGTGGCTTCCAAGATTCAAAGTGGAATCGAGTAACTGCCTCAACGAGCCACTCATGGCACTTGGTATGCCAGATGCGTTCCGAGCTGGTGTCGCTGATTTCAGTGGGGTCGCGACTGGTGAGAGGCTTTCCATCTCAACAGTGCAGCACAAGGCGTACCTCGATGTCAACGAAGAGGGCACTGAGGCCGCTGCCGCGACCGGGTCGATCATGTACTTCAATGGAGGAGCGCACTTCCATGCTCATCGGCCATTCTTATTCGCGCTGCGTCACGAGCCGACGGGCACACTGCTGTTCCTGGGGCGCTTGACCAGTCCGTAGCCAAAATGATCGACCGCGTGCGGTGAAGGCCTGGCGGCCACACGACGCTCGCGGTCGATTAATTCACGATGGAATCGCGATACACTTCACAGTTTTGTCGTCACGAGCCGGAAGCGTCAGCGACGGGTAAAGTTCTTTGCAAGACGATACCCGTC
>JBGSSZ010000520.1:0-3496 GCA_041736785.1 Limnoglobus sp. | reverse complement strand
GGTGCAGCGTTCGCGGCTGACCACGATCGCGGTGAACCTCTCGGCTCCCGTGGATGCCGCCACGATCGGTGCCATCACGCTGACCCGCACCCAGGCGACCGCGAGCGGGACCGTCGGCACGGTGGTCACTACCGGCAGTGGCTTAATCGTCTCGCCGGTCAGCGGGCTCACCTCGGTGTTGACGCTGGCGTTCGAGAACATCACCAACGCCGGCGTGGAATTCGGCTCGCTCGCAGACGGCCGCTGGCAGTTGGCGATCCCGTCGCTCGGATTCACGAGCACCGAGGGCGACACCAATCTGCGACGGCTCTTCGGCGACATCAACAACGACGGCACCGTTAGCGGCAACCCCGACTTCGCCGCGTTCGGCAGCGTCTTCGGCACCACGCTCATCGGCTCGCCGTTCGACTTCAATAACGACGGCACGATCGACGGCAGCACCGACTTCGCCGCCTTCGGCAGCCGATTTGGTGTGACACTCTAAGTTCGAGGGGCAAGTCGGAGTGAACGCCCATCACTCCGGCTTGCCAGGATATGCCTATTTGTGATCAACCATGTGTGAACACCCCCATCTGCGTCGGTGGCCCCTTGGCCTCATCGACCGGGCCAACCGCCTGGAAGTTCACCGTGTAGCCGAAGCGCGTGGCGATGCCATTCGCCCAATTCTCGAACTCGGCTCGCGTCCATTCAAAGCGGTGGTCCGGGTGCCGGAACTTGCCAGCTGGGAGGTTCTCCCACATCGTGTTGTACTCGGCGTTCGGCGTCGTCAGCACCACACACTTCGGCCGGGCGAATTCAAAAAGCACTCGCTCGAACGCCGCCAGACGCGGTGGGTCGAGATGCTCGACCACCTCCACCACCGCCGCTGCGTCGAAGCCAGCCAGGCGACTGTCGCGGTAGAGCAGCGACGATTGCAGCACGGTGAGTCGTGCCCCGGTGCGAGCGGCGGCAAAGGCCTGTTGCACACGCGGTGACTTGGCGGTTTCGCGGGTGATATTCAGCCGACGCTCGGCGATCTCCAGGGCCCGCGTGCTCACATCCACGCCGACAATCTCGCGAAACTGCTTCTTGGCCACCAGCGAGCGGAGCAACTTCCCTTCCCCGCAGCCGAGGTCGAGCACCCGCGTGGCACCGCTGGCGAGCAAGGCATTTACCACCGCTTCGTGCCGCTGCGTGTTGAGACTGATCGGGCGTTCGAGTTTCTCCTCGGCGTCCTCGCGAGGTTTCTCCTCAACGTCGGGTTCTTCGTCGACGGTCAACCGAGCCAGGGCTTCCTTCACCAGACTCGGTCGCCGATGCAGGTAGCGTTTGGCGATCTCCTCCTTGGCCGGGTGCGTGGCGAGCCACCCTTCCCCTTTCGCCAGCAGCTTGTTGACTTCGTCGTCGCCGATGAAATAGTGTTTGCGACCGTCGAACACGGGCACCAGCACATAGAGGTGTGTGAGGAGTTCCGCGAGTCGGCAGGTCCGCGTCAGCGTGACGGTGTAGTACGGGCTCTCGCCCCATTCGGGGAACTTGTCGTCGAGAGCGAGGCGTTGTGCGGCGACCTCGTAGCCCAGCGGCTCGAAGATCGATCGCAGGGAGGTTTCGCCACCGCGGACGGGGAGCACTTCGATGCGGGCCACGAGCGGAATCGCAATTGCGGCGAGTGCGGGCTTGAGATTGCAGGTGCCGCCGAGCGCAGAGCCAAACACGCGACTGATCGCCACGCTGAGAAACGAGCTCGCCACATACGGTCGATCGTTGACGTATTGCCCGAGCGCGAAAGCGTCGTCGCGACCGCGGACAAGTCCGACGGGATCGACATCAAGCAGCAGGCACGCGGTGCATTTGGCGTCGCTGACCTCCGGATAGGCGACGATGGCCCGCCCGAAGTTCAGGTCGAACGTCTGCACTTTGTCCGGGTGCTTGTGCAGCAGGAAGCTGAGATCGCTGGCCGGCGTGTGGGTGGTGGTGATCGTGAGGAGCATGGCAGACTACGTGCGGGTTTCGGGTTGAGCAGTGCGCTCCGCATCCTAAACTACGCTAATCCGGCCCGCTCACACAGATGTCGCGCGACACCCGAATATCGAGATCGGCGGATCGCGAAGGATTGAAGTAGTAAAGGCTCAGAGTAACGACATGGCTATCTACATTCGTGTCGCACGCATCTATGACAAGGTTGGTACACAAGATGGAGTCCGGCTGCTTGTGGATCGCTTGTGGCCACGGGGCGTCTCGAAGCAGGATGCCAAAATTGATCACTGGCCCAAAGCACTCACGCCGAGCCATGAGTTGCGGAAATGGTTCCACGCAGACTCGGCCAACCGACAGGACGAGTTCGCCGCAAAGTACACAACTGAACTGAACGAGCGAACA
The DNA here is from genome assembly GCA_041736785.1 of Limnoglobus sp. Classification (GTDB taxonomy): domain Bacteria; phylum Planctomycetota; class Planctomycetia; order Gemmatales; family Gemmataceae; genus JBGSSZ01. The sequence continues at coordinate 1,138 of JBGSSZ010000520.1, read as the reverse complement.
GATGAGATTGGCGACTTGCTCGGTTCGATCGACTCGCAGACCATTACACTGGTGACAGCGACCAAAGATCTCGAAAACGGCCACGTCGCAGTGCTGAAGAAGTTTCTCGAAAAGGCTTGTAATTAAGCAGAAAGCCCACCGGCAACTCGCCGGAGGGTTTTTGTGTGATCAAGTCGGCGACAAGTCGGCAATTGAACTTTTTCTTGTCGGAGTGCAGGGCTGGGCCAGCCAGATCAGACTGCAATGAGCGAAGTTATCTCGCCGATTGGGCATGGCACCTAAATAGCTCCGCATCAATCGCGGAGCGCGCCTATGCGGCGTTGGTGTAATGAAGGAGTTCCGGTCCGTAGAAGCAGGGGCGAGCTTCGATCCAGTGGTATACATCGCACAGCAAGTCGTCGATCGTCGCGCAGCGGTGGTTGCGGGTGAGCGTTTCATGCAGCGTCCACCAGACGCGTTCGATCGGGTTCGTCTCGGGTGCGTACCGCGGCAGGAAGTGCAGGTCGATGCGGTGGCCCCACTGCTCCAGGTACGCCCGCACGGCATAGCTGGTGTGGAACGGCGCGTTGTCGCAGATGACGTGGATCCGCCGCATGCTCCGGAAGCGACTTCGCAACTCATCGAGATGGGCCAGGAACAACTCGGTGTTGCGGCGGGTCCCCGGCGGGCTGACGATCAGGGTGCCGGTCCGCCAGACCAAGCTGCCGGCGAGGTGCCGCTTCTGGTTGGTGCCCGGCGTGACGACCTCGGCCTGCAGGCCGCGTGGCATCCAGGCGGAGCCGATCTTCGGGTTGAGGTGCACGTCGACTTCGTCCTGAAAGACGGCGACCTCGTCGGCCGGCAGGGTTCGCAAAAGCTCCTGAACGGCTTGCAGTTTGACAGCATGGTCCGGGTCGACCGGTCCGACCACCGGTCGCGGCCGCCGCCAGACATAGCCCAGCCGGTGCAGGACACGCCGGACCGTTTCAACGCTCACTCGGATGCCGTGCTCGAAGGCGAGAATGTGAGCGACGGTCTCACACGACCAGCGGCTGCGGAAGAAACCGAAGTCCTCCGGCGTCTGCTTTGCGACCCAGCGGGCCACGAGTTTGGCTCACGGCGGCAACGGCCGGCGGGACACGGGATCGGCGAAGGCAGC
>JBGSSZ010000494.1:0-7687 GCA_041736785.1 Limnoglobus sp. | reverse complement strand
CTGCACCGCCTCGCGGCGGAACTCCTCGGTGAACTGCCGCCGTTTGGCGGGGGCGGATGCGGTCTTGGCCACGATCGGGACTCCTTCCCGCCGCGAGCCTAACAGTTAGCTGACCTGTCCGTCAAACCTTCAGCACCTCACCGTATTTCAACTGATTCTTGCCCAGCGCAATTGCTCCGAGAATACTGCGTATGGTGTCGGAATCGGTAGTCATAGGCAAATCGGCGAGGCAGATGATCAGTAAGTCTTTCATCGCGTCGCCATAAGAAGCAGAGAGCCAATCCGGAATTGCGGGATTTGACTTTCGATGTCGTTCGATCTCAATTGTTGAAATCAGGCTGTACAGGTTGCAGCCTCGATTCTCCATCTGTTTTCCAATGCGGACAAGTTGAGGGACTGCTGCATAAGATGCTGTTCCAACATCACCCTGATGATGCAGTTCCTGCCAGAGTTCATCCCAAACGTCCTCGCCATTCTCAAGCTTCCGTAGTGGGACCGAAGCGTCGTAAAGAACCTTGTAACCGCCTTTAAGTTCGCCCCATTTGGGATCATCGAGAGAAAGCATCACTGAGCCTCGCCCGAGAATTATGTGATTTTAAGAGTCGCCACATACGCCGCCTCGCGTCTCAACTCTGCCTCCTCCAGCCCGCCGGTGCGGTGGATCTCGGCTCGGACCGTCTGGCCTGTCGCGACGACCACAGCCGTCACTTCGATCAACCCGTTCGCGGCGACGCCGCAACGCACCTGGATCGGCGAGCCCTTCGGAAGATTCGCAGGCAGGGCGTCGATCCAGCACTCGCCCACCTGCATGCACGCGGCACTCTGGGTCGCCTCACCCTGAAGAATCCGCACCCGCACCTTCTGTTGATTCTCCTGCGAGGTGTAGAAGATCCGGTCGGCGCTCGCGGGAAGTTGCGTGTTCTTGAGCACGAGTTTGCTATTGACGCGCTCGTCGCCGGTGCGGGCCTCGACGCCGAGGCTGTGGGCATTGACGCTGATCTCGATGATGTCGTCGAGCACGCCGAGCTTGGCCCGGGCCGCGGCGAGTTTCGCCTCCATGAGATGGGCATGCACCGCAGCACCGCGGGCGACGACTTCGCTGACGGCCAGCGTGCGATCCGGCTCCTTGCCGGTCAGGGCGCGAAGCATCGCGCCGGTCATCGGCATGTGCGTGCTGCCACCGACCAGCAGCACTTTGTCTACCGCGGGCCAGGTCAACCCGGCCCCATTGACAACCTGCTGAGCGGTCAGTCGCGTGCGGAGGAGCAGGTCCGCCGTGAGGCCCTCGAATTCCGCACGGGTGATCGGCAGGCTGAGCTTGCGACCGTCGTGCAGAATCGTCAGCGAGGCCTGGTCCACCTTGGTGAGTGTGCGTTTGGTCTTCTCCGCAGCCTGTTGCAGCAGTGCCAGCGATTGCGGATCCTCGCGGGGATCGCTGCCGTATTGAGCGCGGAACTGCTCAGCGGCGTGGTTCGCCAGGCGGTCGTCCCAGTCTTTGCCGCCGAGCCGCACGTCGCCTTCGATGCCGAGGACTTTGAAGCGTTTCTTGGAAAGCTGCACGAGAGTGACGTCGAACGTGCCGCCGCCGAGGTCGTAGACGAGCACTGTGCGCGGCGCATCGTCGGGGATCGCGTTTCCCTGCTGCACGGTGTAGGCGAGTGCCGCGGCGCTCGGTTCGTCGATGATGTCGATGACGTCGAGCCCGGCGATCTTGCCGGCGTCCATGGTCGCCTTGCGGCGAGTGTCGTCAAAATACGCCGGCACGGTGATGACGCACTGACTCACCGGCCCGAGGTGCAGTTCCGCGTCGCTGGCGAGCTTGCGGAGGATGATCGCGGAGAGTGTCTCGGGGCGGAACGCGCGACTGCTCACCGTGCCGTAGTCGGGATACCCCATGCGGCGTTTGACGAGCGTGGCGACGCGATCGGGGTGCTCACCCTGGAGGTCGAGTGCCGCCTGTCCGACGACCGCCTGCCCGTCGTGGAGGTAGATCGCCGAAGGCGTAAGGATGTCGCCGTCGCGGTTGGGCACCGCCGACGCACGGCCGCGGTCGTCAACGACTGCGACAGTAGAGAATGTGGTCCCGAGATCAATGCCGACGATTGCCATAGTGTGATGATACTGGATAACAACCGGTGAGGTTGATCCGGGACTGGATTACATGCTGTGGTTAAATTGCATTGTTAATATTGGCCGGGAGATATCGACATCGAACATAATCAGACTCACTGTGCAATTTCAACTATCAAAAACAACATCTATCCTGTGTGATGCGTTTCTTATTGCCCTTGCACTCATGGGCAACTCCGGTTTGATTGTGGTCACATGCTGCAAGGCAGGGGGACACAATGCCTGAGCCGACGCCGAAGCGAATTTCGAGCTTGCACATTCAATCCCCAACGGGGCCTCAGCCGCCGTGTGCGGCAATGGCGGCGTCGACCGTGGGGTAGATCTGGAAGATGCGGTTCAAGCCCACGACGGACATGATCTGGACTACGGTGCTCTGCAACGCGGCCAACTTGACGTCGCCGTCCAACTTTTTCATGCGGGCATTCACGCGAACGAGCATCCCCAAACCCATACTGGAAATGTACGAGAGGTGGCCGCAGTCCAGGATCAGTTTCTTCCGACCCTCGCGAATATGCTCCTCGACACATTCGAGTAGATAGTCGCAATTTTCTTCGCTGAGCTTGCCCGAGAGGACCACGGAAACGATGTCCTTGTCTTTGCCGACTGTCTCGTAGTGGAAATCGATCATGATCATGTCCTTGGGGTGGGGCTGATGGCGATTGTTGTATCAGGCGCGGTCATTTCGTACACATCACTGCGTAGTATTGCAGCCGCACGACTGGTACAATTCCACTCTCCCCTGAGGTAATCCGCCATGCGTTCGCTCCTCTCCTTCGTCGGCCTGCTGGGCAGCGCCTGTGCGCTGCTGGCGGCGGATCCGCCACGGCCGCGTCCGGGCAATTTGAAAGTCGGCGACACCGCGCCCGCGTTTGAGTTGAAACAACTCGGCAACAAGAAGACTGTCAAGCTGGCGGACCTCAAAGGCAAGCCCGTGGTGCTGGTCTTCGGAAGCTGTACCTGACCGCCGTTCCGCAAGGCGATCAGTTCGATCGAGAAACTTGCGAAGGACTACGATGGCCGGATCCACCTGAATGTGATCTACATCCGCGAAGCGCATCCGACAGACGGCAGACAGGTGCCGCAAAACGAACGGGACAAAGTGCTGGTCAAGGATCCCACGACTGAAGCCGAGCGACAGAAGGTCGCGAAGGATTTTGCCGATCAGTTCAAGGTTAAGCTGCCGATCCTGATCGACTCGATGGACGACACGATGGAGAAGAACTACTCCGGCTGGCCCGATCGGCTCTATGTGATCGACGCCGCGGGCAAGATTGCTTATAAAGGCGGGCCCGGTCCGCGCGGTTTCAAACCTGCTGAGATCCCCAGCGTATTGGATAAACTGCTAAAAAAATGACTGGTGGCCTGCACTGATTGTTCGAATTTGGAGTTCTCACTATGCTTCCACTCGCGATCCAGCGGCGCACCTTTCTGACGCACTCGGTCTATGGCCTCGGCGGGCTCGCGTTCGCTTCGTTCGCGGCTCGGGCGGCGGAGAAGGCGAAGGCCAAACGGGTCATCCACCTCTGCATGGCCGGTGGGCCAAGCCAGTTCGAAACGCTTGACTTCAAGCCCAAATTGAAAGAACTCAACGGCAAGGAGTTCCCGGAATCCTTCACCAAGGGGCAACAACTGGCGCAGCTTCAGAACACGAAGCTGATCGCCCGCGGGCCGACCTTCGAGTTCAAGAAGTATGGCAAGAGCGGTCAGGAGATGTGCTCGCTCTTTCCCGCGATCGGCGGCATCGCCGACGACATCGCCATCATCCGCAGCATGCAGACCGAGCAGATCAACCACGACCCGGCACACGCGTTTATGAACAGCGGCTCGATCCTCAAAGGGCGACCAAGCATGGGCTCCTGGCTGCTGTACGGGTTGGGATCGCTGACGGACGAACTGCCCGGCTTCATCGTGCTCACAAGCCAGGGGCGCACCGGTGCCCAGCCCGTGAGTGCCCGCCAGTGGAGTGCGGGCGTGCTGCCGAGCAAGTTTCAGGGCATCCAGTTTCAATCGAAAGGGGACGCCGTCCACTATGTCAGCAACCCCAGTGGCGTCGATCGCGGCACGCAGCGGTCGGTCATCGATGAAGTCAACAAGCTCAACGACTTCATGGCCGACGAGACGCTCGACCCCGAAGCACGGACTCGCATCGCACAGTACGAGCTTGCGTTCAAGATGCAGACCAGCGTCCCGGCACTGACAGACTTCTCGAAGGAGACCAAAGCGACGCTCGACGCCTACGGCGTGAAACAACCAGGTGACGGGTCATTCGCGTCCAACTGTTTGATGGCCCGGCGACTCGCCGAGAAAAACGTGCGGTTCATCCAACTCTACCACCGCGCCTGGGACCACCACGGCAACCTCGACCAGGGAATGAAATGGGGCGCGGAGGATGTCGACAAACCCTGCGCAGCGCTGGTGACTGACCTCAAGAATCGCGGCCTGCTTGAGGACACGCTGGTGATCTGGGGCGGGGAATTCGGCCGCACACCCATGGGCCAGGGGAGCGGTCGCGATCACCACATTCTCAGCTTCAGCCTCTGGATGGCCGGCGGCGGCATCAAGGGCGGCACCAGCTACGGCGGCACTGACGAACTTGGCTACAGGTCAGTCGAGAACCCCGTGCAGGTCCGCGATCTGCACGCGACGATGCTGCATCTCTGCGGGCTCGACCACGCCAAGCTGAGTGTCAAGTTTCAGGGGCTGGATCTGAAGCTCACGGGCGTGGAACCGGCCCGTGTGGTGAAAGAAGTGCTGGCGTGAGCCTTCATTGAAGACGAGACTCGACTGTCGGGGAGCGTTTGCGGTACAATCGCTCCTCGACGGTCGAGTCTTGTCGTTGCTAGTGATTGAGCATGAACTCGTTTGTATTCAGCAGCGCCCAGAACAGATCCTGATAGAACGTCGGATCATTGGGACCGCTGGCGTTGACTGTCCGCGGTCCGGTGTAGACCGGAGCAACGGGCATCATCCGGCGGGGATTGTTTTTGCCTTTCGCTGGTCGCGTCGGTGCCGGTGCGGGGGCTGCAGCTTTGGGTGCGTTCTCCTCACCTGCAATCTGAGCACCGCGGCTCATGATCTTGTTGATCTTCGCCATTTCCGTCGAGGTCGGGTGCCGGTTCAGTGCAGCCAGGTAGAGTTCGTCGATCACCGCTGACGAAGAGACCGAGCCACTGCGGCTGTGCTTGAGGATGATCTTGTTGACGGGGTTTGTCGCAGTCCGCTTGGCGAGTTCGTTGTTGAGTTCGCTGCCGTTCATCATCAGGAGCGCCTGCACGACGGTGCCGTTGAAGGTCATCTCGTTGCCTTCGTCGTCGCCGAAGTTCTGCACAAGTTTCTTTTGGAACGATTGCCGATTGCGGGCGCGGGTGTCCCGGCTGGCGGTGTTGAAGTCGGCACTCGTCGCCGTCATCAGGCTGGAGTAAAGCACTTCCGGAGCCAGCGGCTTCAGCGGCATGCGGGCAAAATAGGGATCGTATTTGGGATCGACGTACGCCTTATTCGCCACATGGCTGAGCGAATAGACATCGCTGCAGCAGATCCACTCGATCAGCTTCTTCTGGTCGTAGTTGTACTTCACGAACTGCTTCGCCAGGTAGTCGAGTAGTTCGGGATGGACCACTTCATTGTGGCTGCCGAAGTCGTCGATGCTGGGCTCCTTGTTGAGCCCGCGACCGAAGAAGTGGCCCCAGATGCGATTGACGTACGCCTTCGCGAAGTTGTCGTGACTGGTCACATACTCTGCGAGCGCCTCGCGACGGGTGCCCGCGTCCTTCGGCAGCGGTTTGCGGCTGTACTCTTCGCTCTCGGCAGTTGCGAGATCCTTGAGGAAGTTCGGTTTGCTGGCCATCAGCTTGCCGTCGCGGCGCTCGTAGAACACGATCTGCGGCTCGTTGAATTTGGCGTCGTCGGACAAGGTGACATGGACAGCATTATCCATGTTGCGGCGGTCGTCACCACCGGTCGGCGTGCGGTCGCGGACCGTCTGGCGGAAGTAGGCGTTCACGCCCCAGAAGTCGGACTGGACCCATTCGCGATTGAAGGGGTGATCGTGGCACTGCGTGCAGTTGGTCTGGATGCCGAGGAACAACCGCGTGACGCGTGATGTGATCGGCACGGCGTCGAACGGACCCATTTCGCTGCGCTTCTCCGCGACGTTCGCCTCGCCGAGATGGTGAATGATGAAATTGACCGCACCGTTTTCGTTGGTCTTGCCCGTGGCTGTCAGCAATTTGACGGTCATGTCCTTGTGATTGGTGCCGTTTAGGAATTCGTTTTCGAGCCAGTATTTCATCTGGTCGTGGTACAGATTGTTTCCGCTGCGGGTCAACAGCCAGACGGTCCAGAGATCGGCCCAATGTTCAGCGTATTTTTGAGCGTAATTGAATTTCTTCTCCTCGCCGTTCTCCTTCACATACTGTCCGTTGACGCGGGGCTTGTACTCCGTGCTGGTGAGAAGCCGCTGCACGAGTTTCGCGCGCTTGTTCCCGGAGGAGTCGCGCTGGTAGTCGCGGACCTCATCCACGGTGGCGATACGACCGATGAGATCGATGAACGCCCGGCGGAGGAACTCGTCGTCACTGGCCCGCATCGCCGGCGAGGTGATCTTCGCCTGATCGTACCCGGCGCGGATGTAGTGGTTAATCGCCTCCACGGGCGTCGCGAAGGTCTTGGCAGCCGGCTCGGCTTTTGGCTCAGCCGCCCAGGCCGGCACAGCAGCCAGCAGCAGACCCAGCAAAGTTTGTCGGGTGCGTGTCATCCGGAAGCCCCCAAGGTTGATTCGTGGTTTCTCTCGTTCAGTGTACCGCATGCGCAGGAGCACGCCATCCACTCTTTGAGATTAAACCTTAGAGACCCCGAACGGTTCCGAAGTTCCGCTGTGCGGACTGAGAATGGTTCGGTCGAGCAAGGAATTGTGGAGCTTTTGGCCAGAATTGCGCAGACAGCACGGCGATCCGGGGTGACTACCCCGGACTTGAACACTTATCGTCTCATAGCACAGCTTCGCTCAACCGAGCAGTTTCTTGGCTTCGGCTTCTGTGACTTGCCGCCACGTCTTGCCCAGCTTGACGCTGATCCAGCTCTGCACAGCCGGCGTGTAAGGGTACGGCCCCTTCTTGATGGCGGCGAGCATCCGTTTTTCGCGGTTGGCGCGGGCGATACGCTTGGCCGCGCTCTTCTCACCACGGGTGATGATGCCATCGGCCCGGTTCCGGTCCATTCGCGTCGCAGTCGACATCCGCTCAGCCATCGCGTCACCCTTTAATCGTTGGCTAGTCAGAGTATGCTTCGGCTGCAAAATGGCAATCGCGGGCCGGCGGATTCCCGTGGCACTCAGATCGAATAATCGGGCGGCGTCTGCACCTTCGAGAAGACATACACCGTGTCGCCGTTGCGGAGGCTCAGGCTCTTCTGCCTCTCCGGCGTGATGTCGATGTTCAGTGCGAGTCCGAAGTCCTCGACCCAGACGCGGATTTTGACCACCGAGCCGGCGGGGTTCACGTGCAGGACCTTGGCGAGAATGCTGTTCCCGAGAGCGGAGCGGTCGATTTCGAGTTCG
>JBGSSZ010000491.1:0-4496 GCA_041736785.1 Limnoglobus sp. | reverse complement strand
GCAGGCCCCCCACCGCCGAACTCCTCACGGCCGGGCAGCACTTCATGCAGATGGATGGCCAGGGCGTCTATCGCTGGGCCGTTGAGATTCTCCGCGACACCGTGCAGGACGTCTGCGAGAAAGCCGGCATCACTCCCGCCGACATCGATCTCTTCGTGGTGCATCAGGCTAACATCCGCATCATCGAGCAGGCCCTGCACAAGTGGCTCAAGATTCCCGCCGAGAAGATCTTCAACAACCTCGACCGCTACGGCAACACTTCGGCAGGCTCCATTCCACTTGCGCTTGACGAGGCCCTTGCGGCCGGCAGGCTCGAACGCGGTCAACTCGTTCTCTTCAGTGGCTTTGGCGCCGGCCTTGCCTGGGGCACCGCCATCGTGCGATGGTAGTGCTCATCGACGCACTGCTTCCGACAATCTCGACTGATTGCAAGTTCAGTTGTCGCCGTCCGAGGGCAACCGCGTTTGTACATCCATGAAACGCTTCAAACTGCTGAACCCTCTCACGCTCGAAGATCGGCTCGTGCCTGCGGGGCCTCCGATCATCGATGCCTGGCTCAAAGCCAGCCCCGGTGAATTTGCCCGCGTGATGGACGAACGTCAGTTGGCGGCCGGACCCACGGTCACCTGGAACACACCGCAAGCGGGCGGCACGAACGGTACGAACACAATCGCGGCGCTCGGCGACAATCAGAAAATCAGCTACTCCGCGAACAACGTTTACCTGCAGAATCCGAACTTCAGCAGCAGCGTGATGGGGCCCTGGTACATCGACCCCGCTACCCTGACGCCGTTTCCGAACTACCCGTCGAACCAGAATCGCATCTTCCGCATCACCCGCAATCCCGTCGCGGCGACCTCTCACACGGCCACGGCGCTCGGTGCCATCGGCCTCGGCGTAAATGGCGTGAGCTACTTCAACATGCAGGACGGCATGTCGTACAGCGTCGCCACCGGCACAGTGGGCGGCAAAGGCAGCGGTTTCTGGAACCGCGACGCCCGAGTCGGCGAAGGGGCAACGCTCGATCACGCCCTCGCACACCAGCCACAGTCCGGCGAGTATCACTACCACACCGAGCCCGTCGCGCTCCGCGCCCAACTTCGCGACAATATCGCTTTCCACGGTGACGCGCTCGTCACATTCCCCAGCGATCCGAACGTGATTGTCACCCCCGTCAGCGGCGACACCGATCTCTATGCCGAGTACACGAATGAACTGCACCATTCGCCGATCCTCGGTTATGCCCTCGATGGCTTCCCGATTTACGGGCCCTACGGCTATGCAAGCCCGACGAATCAGAATAGTGCCATCGAACAGATGACCAGCAGCTTCCGCCTGCGAGACATCACCGTGCGCCAGAGCCTGCCCGGCTTCGCAGCCAAGGCGAAATTCGGGGATGCCGTCGCCTTCAACGCCAACGGCGAATACAGCCTGACCGCTGCAAACTACGGCCCCGCCGTCAGCGCTACTTATCCCCTCGGGTATTTCATCGAGGATTACGAATATGTGGCCGGGCTCGGCACTTTGGACATGTACAACGGCCGCGTCACCAAGACTCCCGAGTACCCAAACGGCACATTCGCCTACTTCACCACCCTCCATTCCGACGATGGCGACGCGGTCTTCCCGTACAACGTCGGCCGCCAGTACTACGGTGTTCCCAATGCCGCCGTCGTGACCAGCATCACTGAATCTGTCACCACTCACTTCGACATCGCCAGCCCGCAGAGCGGCGGCACCGTGCGGGGTACCATTTTCTTCGACACCAACGGCAACGCCCAGCGCGACGCCAGCGAACTCGGCTACTCCAATGTGATTGTGTACATCGATGGGAACGGCAACGGAATTCTGGACAACGGCGAAACCACAGCAATCACGGGCCTCGACGGCGGCTACGAAATCCCCACCTCCACAAACGGCGCCACGAAACTCCGCCTCGTCGTCCCCACCGGCTACACCCAGACCACCTCGAATCCGCAGGATGTCTACGTCAGCGGTGGCAACGCGATCTTCGGAGTCACTGTCGGGCTCCGAGTGCTGCCTCCAACCGTGACGGGCAGCCAGATCAATGGCGGTGCTGCCCAGCGATCGCGCGTCACAGAAGCCTCCATCACGCTCTCCGAGCCTGTGAGTTTCCCCAGCGGCATTGCGAACGCATTCGCAGTCAACCGCATCGGGGGTGGCAGCGTCGCCTTCTCAGCCATGCAGGCGGGCAGCGTGGTCACGCTCACGTTCACCAACGGCGGTACAATCCCGCTCGAAGCCAGCGGCTCAGTGCCCGACGGCCGCTACCAGATCACCCTCGTCGCTGCAAATATTCAGGGCAGTGGCGGAGTCCTCGATGGGAATGGCAACGGTGTTGCCGGCGATGACGCCATCATCAGTTTCCACCGGCTCTTCGGCGATTTCAACGGCGATGCCACAGTCGATGGATCCACCGATTTTTCCCAGTTCGGCACCGCCTTCGGCTCCTCGTCCCCGAGCTCGCTGTATCGCGACTTCTTCGATTTCAACAGCGACGGCGTCATCGACGGTGCCATCGACTTCGTACACTTCGGTGCTCGCTTCGGCTCCACGATCTGACCCGTGCCGCGGGTACGGATTCACTTCAGCCGCGATGGGCCATTGACCGATCATTCACTCTATGGTGGACGACGAACTGGATGTGGACGAACCCTGGGTGATCCCGTTGCACGGGGCGATCGCCCCTGCATTGGATCCCATCGCCCGAACATTTGATCCGGTCGAAGACCCCGTCACGACCGCACACCTCTACGACGACGACGAACTGCCCACCATCGAATTCCGCCCACGACTGCGGCGCTCGGCCTGACGCCTCCGAAACGAAAAGAGCGGAGGCAGTTCTGCCTCCGCCCCTTCGATGCCCACTGACGTTACGTCTTGGGGCCTTCGGTCACATTGATTTTCACATCGACGCTAGTCGACTCGCCTGTCTCGGGTTTGCCGGTGACCTTGATGGTCTGCTCGCCGAGGGGGGCATCTTTGTCTGCACTCACGGTGAACGTGAAGTCTTCCGGATCGCTGGCCGCGACCTTTGAAGAGTTCAGCTTGACTGTGAGTCCTTTGGGAGCGTCGGTGCTGATGGCGACGGACTGTTTGAAGTCTTTGCCTCGGCTGATCGACAGTTTCACCGTGTCGGTCTCACCCTGCTTCACGGTTGTGGAGAGGGTCGGCCCGGTGAGCTTGAATGTGGTGGGGGTGTTCGCGGCGCTGCCGCCACTGGCACCCGGGCCACCGGGGGAGCTGCTGTTGCAGGCCGCAGCCGCAAGAGCCAGTGTGCCGACGAAGCCGGCGAGTGCGATGCGATTCTTCATGATAGACTCCTAAGGGTGAAAGGATGGTTGTGGGTCAGCATCCGTAGGCGAGGAAGGCGATGACCACGATCGGCAGGGGCAATCCGAGCAGGAGTGCTGCCAGGCCGTAACGGATCTTCCCCGCACGGCGCAAGGTGGCGTCAAACATTGCGATCTCCAAGTTAGGGTTTCTTGCCGGCCGGTTTCCCGACGTCAGGCGTGTCACAGTGAGCGCCACCGGAGCGGGGATCGTGCACATCCTCGCCGACAGCACCTTCAACACAGCCGTCGGCCTTGCCGCCGCGGGCGATCTGACGGGCGGTGTCGAGCCGCTCGCCCCATTCCTCGGCAGGTGTCGTCGTCTGCGGATCGACATTCGTCGCGGTGTCGGGATCAGGTTTCATGACAGGCACCTCCGCAAACTCGGGAACCAAATCGGGCGAGAAATGACATTCGCAGTTTGCGTGCCATTGCGAAAGACATGCAAAAAAGCATGAAATCGAGGCACTGCTGCACTGAAATGCTTGTATTGAGCAGCACAGTTCTCAGTTAGAGGCGCACTGCGCTGCGAAACGGATCAACCAAATAACATCGCCCGTCAAACACGAATACGCCTCCCAGCAGGCTGGAAAGCGTATTGCTCTCGGAAATGAGTCTGCCAGGTGATCACTTGCCTGCGGACTTGAGCATCTCGCGACAGGCGGCTTCACACTTGCGACATTCAGCGGCGCACTCCTTCATCATTGCATCGTGGGCTGCGTGTTTTTCGCAGGCGTCGCCGCACTGCTTGCACGCGTCAGCACATGCCGTGCAAATCATGGTACTGAACGGTCCGGAGCGGGCCGTGATTGCTGCTGCCGCACGACAAATCGTTGCGCAGTCGGTGCAGGTCTGCTGGCTGCCCGCGTGTTCTTTCTGGCCTTCGGCCAGGAGTTTCGCGCAGTGAGCCGCACACGCATCGCAACTGCGTGCGCAGTCATCGCAGGCTTTCGCACACTTCATCATCTGTTGCGTTTCGTTCTCGGCTGCACGGAGCGTAGACTGAGGTGCTGAAGGTTTGACGGACAGGTCAGCTAACTGTTAGGCTCGCGGCGGGAAGGAGTCCCGATCGTGGCCAAGACCGCATCCGCCCCCGCCAAACGGCGGCAGTTCACCGAGGAGTTCCGCCGCGAGGCGGTGCAG
>JBGSSZ010000490.1:0-3391 GCA_041736785.1 Limnoglobus sp. | reverse complement strand
ACGTAGCCTGGTGTCCCTTTCAATCGCAGTCCCACGCTCTCGATGAGCATCCGGGAGTGCTGGAGTCGGTGCTCACCAGACATCGCATCCGCGGCCAGTATCACCCGATTGTCGGCGTACCAGCCATCAAATGCGATGTTTTCATTGCGCTCGCCGTACAGAAGAGCGTCGTGTCGGCAGTGCAGGTGCACGAGTAGCAGTAGCGGGGCCAGGGCGCTGCCCTGTGGGATGCCAATCTCCTTGTTGGGGTCGTCAGCGCGGGCCATCACCATGATGTGCTCCACGTACTCAGCGGACCCCATGAGGCGCTGAATATCTGCTTCGAGGTCGGCCAAACGCACATTGTCGAAGGCCTTTTCGATATCGTCCAGGACCAGAAACGTCTGGCCCGTCTCCTCGATACGCCGCTGGAGCGCCGCGAGCAAGTGCAGCGGAGAGCGACGGGGTCGGAAACCGTAAGAGGAAGGGCTGAATAGACAGTCAAGTGTGGGGGCGATGGCGTGGTACATCGCGTAGAGAAGAACACGATCAAATACGTTCGGAATCCGCAGGGTGCGAACTCCCCCGTTGGCTTTGGCGATCTCGATGATCCTGGCTGGCCCAGGCCGGTACACCCCGTGAATGACCTCGTAGCCCATGCTTTCGAGTATCGGTCCCGCAATAGATGTGCTCAAATGAGACGGCCTGATCCCGTCTATTCCCGCCGCATCGCCCTTCTCAGCCTGGATGATCTTCAAGGCATTCACGAGGTTATCGCGAGCCAACACCTTCTTCATGGGCGGCAAGGTTCCGGGAATGCCACGAATCAGAAGGTCTCGTTCTTTTGACCTGCTGCCGACGTTGACAAGCGTGTACCGGCCATCGTACGAACTATATTTTCGCCGAACGGCAGTCGCGTTCCCTGGTTCCTTGAGCAACTTCATGATCGTTCTCTTTTAACTTGACGTTCAACATCTGTCAATTAACGATCTGAGCAGCGAGGGGATTAAGATCGGACCGGAAGGTCGCGTTGAGAATGCTTGTTGTAAACATTAAGCAGATTAATGCACGCAGAATCAGGTTGATATGCTTTGCGTAGTGTGCGTTTAGCATCACTTTCATCGAGATGATCCCACTGCAGATGCCGATAGGACGCTCTCCTGGATTCCGTTCTTTGTTTCAGAGTGGCATGATGGCTATCATCAAAATCAAGAATGATTAAGGGCCGTGGATTGTCCATCGGCATGGCCCATTCTTTGGTTGAGCACGGAATTGGTCCAGTACCTGCATCGGCTCGGATCAGAACATCCCACGCATTGATGTCGTGACGCTTCAGTTCGGAAAGCGGCACGACCCGGATACTGGCCGGAGCATTCTTGATGGCTGGACTTTTGGTCAGTTCCCGTGATTGCGAGGCATCCCGAGTCACGATCAAGGACTTTGAAGAAGGCGAAATATACTTCGAAAGACCTGGCAAGAGAGCCTCAAGAGCACGAGCATCGCCGTGTCGAAGCGCATCGATAATGCCCAGGACGCTGCGTTTCAAGGCCGTTGAGCGGCTCACGAGCCGGTCCAGGCCCACCGACGTCCGCGAATCGTGAGTATTCACGCTGTCTTTAGAAATGCGATGCACCCAACCGACAATGACTTGTCGACGGCACCGACCATTCCCCATCAAATACCACTGATTGGCGCCGAACGTGGAGAAATGAAGATACTCTTCTAGCGGCGTTAACTGTAATTTCGAATGTAAATACGCATTGATCTCTCGGTATGACTTGTTTTCATGAATCGCCCAGAGCATTTCATTGCCCCACAAGAATCTACTGTCTTCGACAATCAGAATGATGCTCTTGGCGTGTGTCCCATATCGGGCGTGTCCGCCCTGGAAATCAATCGTGATCCGGTCCGTTGTTGTTTCGAGTGAACTGCCGCTGCGCATGACGCAGTCCGTGTGCTGTTGCCGAACGTCGTCAAAGAGTTGTGCGGCAGATTCTCTACTTCGCGCGATGATCTCAATGGGTTGACCGGTGTATTCCTTCACGATCTCAAGACACAGATCATGAAAACGGTACGACTCAACGCAGGCTCGAAAAAGTCGTCGACCGAGCGGGTACGAATTGTGCGCAAGCGGCGACCATCTGGGCAGTATCGTGGGTCCCTCATTGGGGATGTCGAGCTCGTAGCTGATCGCTAGGCGATCGAGCGCAGCCAGGCAATACGGTAAAAAGTGAGGAGCAATCTCTTGGTCTTCACCGGGGTCGTCGCGGGCTTCGAATAGTGCACAACTGTCGTAGCGCGGTGGCTTCTGGAGCCGAATTATCCCTTGGTTTGCCGGCTCGGATGGCCATGAGGTCCAGTACGGACGCGGGATGATGCGAGTGGGCATCTCTTTTTCGACTCTCCATGCGATTTCCGCCGGAATCGTCAGATTTCCGCTGTTGTTGAGCCCGATCCGAATCATACGTGTTCCTTTTCACGGTGCCGTGGACACCGAAAGATGGTGCCTTGCCGTACCACCTGTGTCAACGCATGTTCCGTCGATCGCTTCTATTGTCTGCTGCGGAAACAACTTACCAGCGGTAGACCGAGGTGCGGGCAATGGTGCCGGGCCGTTCGCCGTCCCAAACGAGGTGCACGGTCCGTCGCCTCCGCTGTTCGAGTTCCAAGAAGGTTGCGAAGGGTCTGCTCATGAAGAATGAGAGGGCGGAGACTCCGCAAAAGCTGCATTGCTAGCGCATCTGGGAATAGTTGCCCGAAAAGCCGTCTTTTCGCGACATCTGCTCGGTCGATGCGCCTCGACCTTCTTTGCTATCTCAGATGTTGTTTGGCCGACAAAATAGCCTGGCAAGTACTTTCTCGGTCGGAGAGTGCTTGTTTACATGAAGTTCGTCGACGAATCGCCGATGCTTGCGGTTCCTGAGCGGGAGAAGTTTGGCGCGGAGTACCGCGCCCTGCCCCGGACCTCCGCTGTCTGCAGCAGGCCGCAACATTGAATACGCGGATCTTGAGAATTTGAAAGGCATCCCCGACCTCGCGACTCTCCGCCGCAGCCAGGAGTTGTTTCTCAGCGAATTGCAGCGGAAGACTCTCGAAAACCGGTCCGTGACTGAACCCACCCGCCTGTCGCGGATGCCTCGATTGGCGTCCCGCGGTCACCATGGACTGGTTCAGTCGCTTTTCCAGGTCAGTAGCGATGGCGGCTCGCGCTGGGACCCCCGCTGCGGTGCGTTCTCGCGCATCAGCGTGGGATAGGGTTGGAGGAGATCCCATGAGGTGCTGAAGGTTTGACGGACAGGTCAGCTAACTGTTAGGCTCGCGGCGGGAAGGAGTCCCGATCGTGGCCAAGACCGCATCCGCCCCCGCCAAACGGCGGCAGTTCACCGAGGAGTTCCGCCGCGAGGCGGTGCAG
>JBGSSZ010000471.1:0-4258 GCA_041736785.1 Limnoglobus sp. | reverse complement strand
TCGCAGTTCCTCCGCGATCCCATCCTCGCGCCACTGTTCGTGCTGGTCGAGCCGGGCCTGCAGATCGGAGAGCGGCAGCCCGCACTGGATGAATGCCGTGCGGTACGGGATCGGCTGCGGTTCGAGTGACTCCGAACGTGGCCTCGGCGGTGGCTGCGGCTGCGAACCCGACGACCGCGACCCCGACCGCATGAACGGTGAACGACCCCGCGGATACCGCAACGCCAGATTGATCGGCGATCGCAGCGTCGCGACTCGAACCTCCATACCGTCACTCAAGCGTTGCGTGTCGTACTGCTCATCGATCAACTTGCCGGGATCGAACGGCGGGATCTTCCACGTTTCACCTTCCATGGATTTCGAGTGGTACACGCGCTTGGGAAACGCCTCGACGGTCACGAGGATGAGAGCCGACTCATTCTCCACGGATGGATTTTCGTCGAGATCTAGGTGCGAGAGAAACTTGCGTGCGACGGCGTCATTGGCCTGGCGGTTGAAGGGCATCATCAGCCAGATCGGCACACCGACTACGGGCCAGGGGCTGAGCCCAGCCGCAAGCCCGCCCACCGGCGACAGCCGCATCACCATGAAAAACCGCTCGTAGCCCTGCTGATTCTTGGAGTAGTACTGCACCTGCACATCGTTGGCGACGCGCGTCGTCATCGAACTCAGATCGGCATCGAACTGCGCTCGCTCCTGACGGGCCAGCTCGTTGGCGTGCTGATCGATGTAGCGGCGGCTCGACGCTTCACGCTCCGCCAGAGCCTGCTCCGCCATGCGATCGATGATGATCCCGACAGCGCCCAGCGCCACAGCCATCAGAGCCACGAGCGAGATCACCAGCGTACGACGCATGGATCGCATTATTTCTTCCCCGTCGTCTTGGGTGTCGCCGCAGTCGTGTCTGACTTGTCCTCCTCGCCGCGGAGCATGTAGCCTTCGCCCCAGCGGGTCATGATCAGTGGCACGTCAAATCCCTTGTCGATCTTGTTGCGAAGATAGCGGATATACACATCCACCACGTTCGATGTATTCTCATCGTACTCGTCGTAGAGGTGGTCCCAGATCATCGTCCGGCTGACCACACTCCCACGGTGAAAGGCGAGGAACTCGAGCAGGGCATATTCGCGCGGTGTGAGGTGAATCTCCTGACCGCCCCGCACTGCCGTGCGAGCCGCGGTGTCGAGCGTGAGATCGCCCACGCGAATCAGCGGATCTTTCTGCTTGTGCCCGCGGCGAACGAGGGCCCGGATCCGCGCCAGCAGTTCGTCGAGCTCAAACGGTTTGGTCAGGTAGTCGTCGGCTCCCTGATCGAGCCCTGCGATCTTGTCGGTGGTCGTGCCTTTGGCCGTGAGCATGATCACGTGGCTGGTCATCCCCGCAGCCCGCCATTTCTTGAGCAGCGTCAGTCCGTCGATCTTGGGCAGCATGATGTCGAGGACGATCACGTCGTAGCTGGTGCCGGTGGCTTTGTTGTCGGCTTCTTCGCCGTCCGCCGCGGTGTCGGTGGCGAAGCCTTCTTCCTCCAGTCCCTGTCGCAGAGCCTTCAAAAGTGCCGCCTGATCTTCGACGAGAAGCACACGCATAATTTCACCTCGATTCCATTCTCATTTTTAATCTCCTGACATGAGTGTATGGTGAGAAATCCGGTGAGAATTCGATGTGCGCGGCGACTGACCACGACGACGCCAAGTCCGACCTCGACGAAATTCATAAACTTTACCTGCCTTTCAGCACTGAATTCCGGGAGCGCGCGAAGCTATGACTCTTCACGAATTGGCAGGACTGCTGGACTCACTCCGCAGCGGCTTTGGCGAGAATCTGGTCGGCAAGACCCGCACGGCGTTCGAGGAAGCCAGCGCGGCGCTGCGGGCCGAACCCGACGAAGCTCTGAAAACCTTCTTCGCGACGCATCGCAAGCTGCAGGCGGCTGCCGAGCATGCCAAGGACAAGGATGCGAGAAAGAAGGAGCAGGCCGAGGCGAAAGCCGCTCAAAAGGCCGAAGCCGATGCCCAGAAAGCAGCCGGGAAGGCGGAGAAAGATCGCGCCAAGGCAATGGCGGCGGCCGAGAAGGCGCAGCAAAAATCTCGCGGAGATGTCAACGCACTCGCCGAACGAGCCCGCAATATCTCGACGCTGGGAGAAGGCGAACGCGGGATGCTCACCGAAGACATCGCACAACTCCCCGACCCCAAAGTGAAGCAACTCGCCAAACTCCTCGGGTTCAAACCCAAAGGGAGCATGTCGCGAGATGAGCTCCAGGCGATGATCCTGGGCGGGCCCGCGGAAGTCGCTGCGCCTTCAGCCTCAGAACCTCAAACCGAATCACCCGCACCCGAGGTCGATGCGGCCGCAGTCGATCGCGGTGTGGAACTCTTCCAACGTTTGCGCGACGATGCTTCACTCTCGATTGAGACCATCCGCCATGACTTCGCGGCGTTCAGCGACATGCCCAAACCGGTGATCGATGGCATCGGTTCGCGGTTGGACTATCTGACCCGCGGCAGCAAAGACGAAGTCCTCGCCGGGTGGCTCAGCATGCTCGAAGATCTGCATCTGAACCGCCGCCGCGAGGAGGGTATCATGCAGACCGAAGCCGAGCCGCCCGCGGCTCCTCAGTGAAGGATTCCCATGCGATTCGATCTCAAGGTCCTCGAAACGGCTCAGAAGGTCCCCGGCAAGCCGCGGCACCGCACCCGTGAAGTCGTTGTCGGTGGTCGTGCCTTCGGCGGTGACAACCCCATCTGGGTACAGTCGATGACCACGACGGACACCTTCGACGTCGCCGGCACCGTCAAGCAGATCCACGCTCTCGAAGAAGCCGGCTGCGAAGCGGTGCGGGTCACGGTGCCCAAGCCCGAAGACGCCGGGGCACTCAGCGAGATTCGCAAGCAGATCACCATCCCGCTGATCTGCGATATTCACTTCGACTACAAGATGGCCCTCGCCGCGCTCGATCACCCGGTGGACAAGATCCGTATCAACCCCGGCAACATCGGCAGCCACGACCGCTTCCGACAGGTGGTCCGCAAAGCCAAAGACAAAGGCATCCCAATGCGGATCGGCGTCAACGCCGGCAGCCTCGAACGTGACCTCTGCGAAAAATACGAGTTTCCCTGCCCGCCCGCGATGGTCGAAAGTGCCCTCCGCTACATCGAGATCGCCGAGAGCGAAGGCTACGATCAGATCATCGTCAGCTTGAAGAGCAGCGACGTACTCGTGGCCGTGGAGGCGTATCGCCTGTTCGCCAAGCTCGCGGACTACCCCACGCACATCGGCATCACTGAAGCGGGCAAGCCGCCCTATGCAGTGACGAAGAGCGCCGCCGGGCTCAGCCCGATCCTGCTCGACGGCATCGGCGACACCATCCGCATCAGTCTGCTCGGCGACCCGGTACCGGAGATCGCCGCTGCGTTCGACATTCTGCAAGCGACTCAGCGCCGCGTGCGTCGCCCCGAGATTATTGCCTGCCCCACCTGTGGCCGCCTCGCCATCGACCTCGAAGACATCATTGCCAAGCTGGAAGCCCGGCTCGAAGGGCGTCGCCTACCGGTGAAGATCAGCGTGCTCGGCTGCGTGGTCAACGGCCCCGGCGAGGCCCGCGAAGCCGACATCGGCATTGCCGCCGGCAACGGCAAAGGCATGATCTTCCGCAACGGCGAGATCGTCCGTCGCGTCGACGAAGCCGATATTGTCGATGCTCTGATGGAGGAAGTCGCCCACTGGGAGGCGAACAATCAGCATCGCATCCCCAAAGCGAAAGACGCCGAAGGCCTGGGCCGCCGGAAGCTGAGTTTGGTGTGAGTTTGCAAGCTCTGCGATTCTGCTCTTACGAGCTGGAAGCGTCAGCGACGGGTACAGTTCTTCGCTGGACTGGACCCGTCGCTGACGCTTCCGGCTCGTAAGGTGTTTGGCGAGTCCCCGTCAAAGCATCAACTGAAACCCGCCGGACCTTTCGTTCAGAAAGCGTCACTCCTCGGCTATTTTCACTTGACTCGGCGGCCATGAGAAGGGTTCTGCGTGCCACACGTCCCGGAAGCCGTGCCCGTCGGCCATGAACCGCCGCCCCGGCGGCAGGGCGAGGAGCGGGAGGACGAAGGCACAGTACCCGGCCAAGTGCTCGACGCACAGCGGCTGGTAGAAGTCGTCGGCGTCGGACCACTCGTCGCCGGCGTAAATGTACCACCCGCAGGTCGACTCCGTGGGCGGCAGCCGGACCCCGTGGACGGGCACCCGGCCGAGCGTCTGGATGGCGATG
>JBGSSZ010000454.1:0-6776 GCA_041736785.1 Limnoglobus sp. | reverse complement strand
ACGGGCGGTAACCCCATCATGTCAGCTCACAGCAGTACACGGTTGTGCGCTTCACAATCTCCCCGCCGCCGCCACCAGGCCCCCGCGCTGCACTATCCCTCCGCCGCCAGCACAATGACCACGCGGATAGGGCTGGCCTTCTGCCGTTTCACGCGGGCTGTGTTTTCCGGGAACGTGCCTTCCATCGTCAGTTGTTTTGATTCATAAAGCTGGAACGTGTCCGTCAGCACGATGCCATCGAAGGGAATGTACTCATCGTTGCCCTTCGACTGGTGCAAGCCGTGGAAGGTTTCTTCGATGTTGATGGCCGCGATGTAATAAGCCAGCAGCACGATTTCATTGGCGTGTATTTCGTGTTTGTATTTGTGCAGTAGGTCCTTCGGAGCGATATGCCCGCTTTGCAGCAGACGCACGATGAACGTGCCGGTGCCGGTGAACGGGTCGATGATGTGAACGTCCTTGTCGCCCAGGCCGCTCTGAAACTCGTCCCGCAGCACATCCTGCACACTGTGGATGATGAAGTCCACCACTTCAACGGGCGTGTAAACGATGCCGAGCCGTTCGGCCATGCGGGGGAACGCGGCGCGGAAGAACTCGTCGTAAAGCTCCACCACGACGCGCTGCCGGGCTTCGGCATTGTCGATCCCCTTCGCTCGGTCGCGGACGCTGGCGTAAAACTTCTCCAGTGTGGCGGTTTCCTTCTCCAGCGCCTGCTCATGCAGCAGGTCGAGCATCTTCTGCATCGATTGTGAAACCGGGTTCTTCTCTGTGAAAGAGTAGTTGGCAAAGAGGGCATCGAAGACGGGCCGCGTGATGAGATGCTGCGCCAGCATTTCGATGGCGTCGTCCCGCGTTACGGCGGGGTTCAGGTTGCCTTGTAGGCCGGCCAGGAACTTTTCAAACGCATTGGCGTGCTTGGGGTCGTCCAGCAGGGCCTTGATCCGCGTGATGTGCTTATCGGCGATGCCGGCGATGTCCCGCGCCCAGGTTTCCCAATAGTGCCGGTCCCCGCACTTGAGCACCATCTTGGCGTAGATGGCGTCTTTCCATTCGTCGAGTTGTGGGAAAGCAAAGACTCCCTGCACACTGCGAACCTTCGCCTTGCTGTCCCCCGCGGCCGCACCGCCTTCGCCGGGATCACCGCCGCCGACGCCAATGACCTGAATGTTGTTCGGCTGCTGCTTGTTGAGCTCCAATTGGTTGACCGTGGCATTGAAGCGGTCGTCGTGAGCGCGAAGGGCTTGAAGCACCTGCCAGACGACTTTGTACTTCTCGTTGTCCTTGAGGGCGTCTTCGGGCTTCATTTCCGCGGGGATGCCAATCGGCAGGATGATGTAGCCGTAGCGTTTCTCCCCATGCTTCCGCATGACGCGACCCACGGATTGCACGACGTCAATCACCGAATTGCGCGGGTTCAGAAACATAACAGCATCCAGCGCCGGAACGTCCACCCCTTCGGACAGGCAGCGGGCATTGGAGAGGATCCGGCAACTGTTGCCGGGTGATTGTGCCTTGAGCCAGTCGAGCAATTCGCCGCGGCGCAGGGCGTTGAATGTGCCGTCAACGTGATCGGCGTCGATTTCGAGCACGTTGGTTTCATCCGGATGAGCGGCCTTGTACGCATCGACGATTTGCCCGAACTTGACAACGAACGCTTTGGAATCCTTGATCGATCGGGAGAACGCGACAGCCCGCCGCATGGGAGAGATGTCGCCTTGCAGGTCAATGTCCGCTTTCGCCGCTTCGAACCTTTTTTCCAGTCCGTTCCAACATCCGACGATCTTCGTGGCGTCCTCCAGCGTCATTTCGCTGTTCTTGTCGGCAATCTGTTTCTGGAAGGTCTTGGAAACGTACTTTTCATCGACGGCCAGCACCAGCACCTTGTAATCCGACAGCAATCCCTTTCCGACGGCTTCACCGAAGCCGAGCCGGTGAAGTTCTTCGCCGAAGAGCGCCGTGTCGTCCATCGACGCCAATTCCGCGGAGACTTCCTTTGCCTTGGACTTGGCCGCGTCGCCGTAGAGCCTCGGCGTGGCGGTCATATACAGCCGCTTGCTGGCTTTAATGAAGTTGGAGTCATGAACTTTGACGAACTCGCTTTCCTCTTCGCCGGCCAACGTTGCGCCAGTGGTGCGGTGTGCTTCATCGCAGATGATCAGATCGAACGCAGGCAGGCCGGATTTCTGCGCTTTGGAAACAGCGTGGATGGACTGGTATGTCGAGAACACCACGGTCATCTGCTTGTCTGCGACCTTCTTGCTGCTCTTACGCAGGGCGTCGTACTGGCTCACCAGTTGCTTCGCGTTCGTCGTGGCGGGGAATGCCAGGTCATGGGTCGTGATGTCGCCATTGTCGTCTTCGCCTTGCTTGCGGTGAGTGCCGATGTTCACATCCGAGCAAACGGCCAGACTGTGGATCGTGGTAGCCGCTTCCGCCGTCCATTCGCGCAGGCTTTGCGAGAGCAGGGAGAGAGACGGCACGAGAAAGAGCACGTGCCCCGATGGCGCGATGGCTTCCGCAATCCTCAACGCTGTGAAGGTCTTCCCCGTGCCGCAAGCCATGATGAGCTTGCCGCGATCCGCTTTGGCGAGCTTGCTTTTCACGTCCGCAAGCGCGGCCTGCTGGTGCGGCCGAAGCTGCTTCTTCTCGCGCCGCTTAAGCTTATCAAGACGCCGGATGTCGAACGTCGACCAGTCAATCGGGCTTTGCTCCAGGTCGTGAACGCTCAACCGCGTGACGGGCTTTTCCTGATTCAGCGCGTCTTCTGCGTTCTTGCCCCAACGGTCCGTCGTGGAAACGATGATCGACGTCGTGAATGGTTTGCGACCGGCTGCGGTGAAGAATGAATCGATGTCGGCTTTGGCGAGCGTGTGCTCAGGCAGGTAGAACTTGCATTGAATCGCGCAGTAGTCCCCCGTGGCACGCTCCCGCGCCACGAGGTCAATTCCCACGTCGCCGACTTTACCTTTGTCCGGCCATTCGTTCCAGAGCCAGACATCCGAAAAGCGATCCTTGTAGATCTCATCCAGTTCGAAGTAGCGGCACATGAGCCGTTCGAACTTGTCGCCCAGGTCGCGATTGGATCGGGCATCCGTGCGGAACTGATCGAGAATCGTCGGCAATGTGACTGGTGCCGTCATCTGAGCCTTCCTTCTGGCGTTTGTCGCGAACAAGAGCGGAGTCCCGCTGTTGTGGCGGACACGCCTCCCAACGAGCTGGCCAACCACTGAGAAGCTAGCGATTGGTGGCCCATTCAGCGATAATAGTGGGCATGGAATGCGAAACCAATCAAGCTGATCTGACGCCGAACCAGCAGCGGTTCTGTGACGAGTATGTCGTTGACCGAAACGGTGTGCAGGCTTACTTTCGTGCTTTTGGCCGATTAACCTCAAAGGGAAGTCCCCGCAGCTATCGAGCGGCACAAGTCGAGGCCTCCAGGCTCCTATCCAACCCTATCATTCGCAAGGAAATCGACGCCGCCAGGACTGAGCACTCGCGAAGCTGTCACGTTTCAGCTCGAAGAGTGCTCCGTGAACTTGTAGCCATCGCATTCGCGGATCCTCTCGATTGCTTTGGAACCGATGACAGCACCGGTTTGTTGCGGCCGCTGGATCTCAGGGAAGTTTCGCCGATGGCGCGTCGAACGATGGGATCTATCAAGATCACCAGCAAGAGCATTGAATACCGCTTTCACGACAAACTGAACGCACTTGAAATGCTCGCGAAGCACTTGGGACTATTCGACAAGGGAAATGCACTGCAACAATTGATCGCGTTGATTCAAAATGAGAACGAGAAACACTTTTGCCAGTAGTCCGGCTCCACGACCACTTTGTTCAGTGAGGTCCTACGATTACACGAGCACTTCCGAATGGGGGCCTTTTTTGTTTTGCCGGTGAAATACGCACGGGAACCGGTACGGTCAGGGGTCAGGTCGTGGAATTCCCAAACCCTCTCCCCGGCTTCACTTCAACTTCGCTCCCAACGCTCTCTTGATCGGTTGGCCACTCCGCGAGCAACGACACAGGAAGGACCCAAGGAAAAAATAAAAACGGACTGTTTGGCGAATCGGTAGTCGGGGCCGCCGTGCCTACCCCCCGGAAGGACCCGCCACGTCGTCAGCAGCGTCTACGTCTACAGAACCGCGAAGCTCTTAGGCTTTCTGCCAGTTCCGTAGACGTAGACAGCGTAGATGCGTTGAACTCACTCGCTCGCTGCCCGCACCATGGCGAGGATACCCGCTTTCATCGCGTCCGGCAGCGTCGCCCAGGCTTCGATGATCGAAGCCAACGACGGGTCGATAGTGGCCAGTGCGCCGCTTTCTGCGCCGCCTTGCGAAGAAAGCCGCTTTTCAAGCGTGTTTGTTGCCAAGTTCGAATCCCTCCGGGTGTACTTGCAGCGTAAGGACCTACAACGCCAGGCACGTCTCGGCTTCTGGATGGTGCTCTTAGACGACAGGGTTCACCACTTGACTGTAGGACTCTGTTCCTTTGGTCTGTGACATGTCAAAAACCGATGGTCGGCAGCTTCGCTTGACTCGCCAGACTCTCTGCGTTATCACATTCGTCCCGAGATTGTAAAGATTACCGGCGCAAGAGTCCCATTCGGCAGCGTCTGTCGGCGTCGGGCGGTTGTTGCTGATGCGATTCACGGGGTCAGTGGCCCCAGTGCTTCGCCAGCACGGCGGCCGACAACACTATCAAGGATGAAGAATCATGGTTGCCCCGCACGGACGCTGGACCGTCCAATGCCACGACTGCGAACATCACTGGAGCCTCGTCGGCCACTGGAGCCACTACGAGCGCGAGTCGATCGAGTCGCGGCCCTGCCCCTGTTGTGGTGCGTATGCTCTGGCCAGCCCGGAGCCACGGCCCAGTGCCAAGTCGCGACGGCCGTTCCACGCCCCCATTACACCCACGCGCTTGCGAACTGCATGAAATCGTCTAACCGGTGAAAACTCCTCGCCGTAGCTATCTCAGTATCTATTTTTTGGGTCGAAAGGAGTGTTACCATGCCACGTTTTTCGCGATTGCGTTTCGCTGCCCTCGGCCTCGCCGCGGGTGGCACCCTCGGCTTGGCGTTCGCCGAGCAAGTTCCCAATCTGACGCCACCGACTGCCATCCCCAAAGAGATGACTTCGTATCGCGACATCGTCAAGCGGGCGATGCCGGCCGTAGTCAGTCTCGAATCCCGATCGACTGCCAGGAAGCTCGGCACCGCCACGGCTCAGCCGCAGTTGCCACCGGGAGTGCCGGACGAGTTTCGTCGCTTCTTTGAGCAGATGCCCCAGCAACAAATGCCCCAGCAACAAATGCCCCAGCAGCAAATGCCGTCCGATGGCATTCTCGGCAGCGGTTCCGGCGTGATTGTCGATGCCTCGGGCACGATCCTGACCAACGCGCACGTCGTCGCGGGGGCTGACTCGATCGAAGTCACGCTGCACGACGGCCGCAAGTTCACCGCGACGGATATCCGCCGCGATCCGAAGACCGACCTCGCCGTGATCAAGATCACCACCGACAAGCCGCTGCCGTTCCTCGAGTTCGCCGACAGCGATCAGTATGAAGTCGGCGACCGCATCCTGGCGATCGGCGCACCATTCGGCCTCTCCGGCACCGTCACGCAGGGCATCATCAGCGCCAAGGGGCGCAATGCCATGCACATCAATCAGTATGAGGATTTCCTGCAGATCGATGCCGCCATCAATCCCGGCAACAGTGGTGGTCCGCTGCTCACGCTCGACGGTCGCATCGTCGGGATCAACAGCGCCATCAAGAGCAAGTCGGGCGGTTTCCAGGGCATCGGACTCGCCATCAGCAGCAACATGGCAAAAGAAGTCAGCAAGCAACTCCAGACCACGGGCGTCGTGAAGCGAGGCTACCTCGGCGTGGGCATCCGCGACCTCGATCTGAAAATCGCCGGGCGACTGGGTGCCAGCGATGGCGGCGTGCTCATCACCAAGGTCTACGACAACACCCCCGCTGCGAAGGCCGGCTTGCAGAGCGGCGATGTGATCGTCAGCATCGGCGGCGTCGCCGTCAAGGAAGCGTCCGTGCTGCCTCGCACTGTGATCAAGATGCCGCTCGGCACACCCAGCGAGATCGTCTTCCTCCGCGATGGCAAGTCCATCACGCAATCGATCACGATTGAAGAGCAACCCGCGGAGTACGGCTCCGAACGGCCCAGCTTGAATTCCGTGCCGATGCAGCCAAGCCCGAAGGCCAACGACCTCGGAGCCGGGATCACCGTGACGGAACTGAATGACGCCAGCAGTGCCCAATTCGGTTTCTCGAAAGGCATGAAAGGCGTGGTCATCGCCAGTGTGGAACCCGGCAGTGCCGCAGCCACCGCGGGCTTGGCCAAGGGGCTGATGATCCGCAAGATCGACGGCGTCGCTGTCACGACCGCCCAAGACGCCAAAGACGCTTTCGCGGCCGCCTCGAAGGAAAAAGGTGCTCTCCTGCAAGTGATGCGACCGACAGGTGAAGTCGATTTCGTCGTCGTCGCGGTGAAGTAGTCAGTGCTCATCGGCTTCCGAAGTCCGCTTGTGGATTTCGGAAGTCGCTCTCGTTTGATAACCTATCTGCATGCACAAGCTCATCCTTCTCCTCGCTCTTGTCACTTTCGTTCCTCCGGTCCTGGCTCAAGGCCGCCAAGCCGTCGAAGCCAAAAATGGCATGGTCGTCTGCGTCAGCCCCATCGCGGCTGATGTCGGCGTGGCCACGCTGAAGACGGGCGGCAACGCGGTTGATGCGGCGGTCGCGGTCGCGTTTGCC
>JBGSSZ010000381.1:0-6003 GCA_041736785.1 Limnoglobus sp. | reverse complement strand
CGGAGTACGTGAACTACTACCGGTTCGACCGCAAGCACTCGTCGCTCGGCTACCTCACCCCCACCCAGTTCACCCGCCGTACCATGCTCGAAACAGTTGCTGACCTGTCCGTCAAACCTTCAGCACCTCAAGCTCCATGTTGGCACTCATCATCGCTGTGGGACTTGGAGCCACAGTGCACGAGGGCTTATACGGGGTTGTCGGCTTGTGCACCCTTACCCTCCTGCGGCGAGTCTACCCGAACGACAAGGGTGGTAACCCGCCTATGGTTCTCCAGCCGCCAATTACGACACGTTCCTGAACTCCTGTTCCCGCACATCCGTTTTCTTCTCCTGAGGGCGGATGTGCGGCGGGATGTGCGGCGATGTGCCTTTAGGCGGGACCGAGCGGGACCGTGAAAGAGGGCGGGCTTGCTGATGGGGAAGTGTGGGAATCCTTTCCCGTAGGCGTTTTCGTGCGTTTTCTCGCAACGGAAGGACTGGGATTCGAACCCAGGAATGCCTTTCGGCATCTCCGGTTTTCAAGACCGGTGCAATCAACCGCTCTGCCATCCTTCCCGACTCGGCACTTGCAGTTTAGCTGAAAACTTCCAACACGGACAGCAGACGGCTCACAGGGTTCGGCCGAAGCGGGTTCCGAACTGAGCGAAATCGACGGTGCCGTTGATGACGCCGTCGTCGTTGAAGTCAAAGGGATTGCCGGGCAGCGTGTTGCCGAAGACACTGCCGAAAGCGGCGAAGTCGTTCGGGCCGTCGACGGTCGCGTCGCCGTTGATGTCGCCGAAGAGCCGGTGGAAGGTGAAGACCGTGGGCACGCCGAGCATCGGCAGGCCGCTCACCGTGTCGATGACGTTGGCACCGACCACCGAGAGACTCCAGCGACCATCCTCCAGCGAGCCGAACTCGGTATTGGCTCCGTCCACCGTGAGCGTGACGATGGTGGCGTTGTTGACGACCATCGACGCGATGCTGATCGTGCCCACGGTGGCGTTGTCCAGAGCCCGGCGAAGTGTGAACGTGTTCGCCAGTTGCAGTGCGACGGGATCGACGATCGTGTCGAACGCGAGAGTGAGCGTCGAGATTCGGGATCGCTGAATGGAGCCGTCGTTCACAGTGACAGCGGCGACCGTGGGTCGCGACTCCATGACGATGGCGACCGCAGCCGTGGAGACCTCGCCCATGCTGCTGATGGAATACGTGAACTGGTCGGGACCGCTGTAGTCCGTCGCGGGAGTGTAGAGGAACGAGCCATCGGCATTGAGCACGACGGAGCCGTGAGCGGGTTGCGTGTCGACCACGGGTGCGAACGTCGTGATGAGCGGTTGGCCGGTGACTTTCAGATTGTCGACGGCCCACCACCAGTTGTTACCGGCGTCTGTGAGTCCGAAGCGGAACTTGACGGTGCCGCTCGAGGGGTTGTTGAGCGGGATGCTGACGCCTTCGTTGCGCACGTCCTCGGTGAGCCGGGTGAAAATGCGGGTGAAGTTGGCGAAGTCGTCGTAGGAGACATCGACACTCGCCTGCTGATTGCCTTCGGGGCGGAAGCTGCTGTCGAAGCTGATGACGGCGGAGTTGGCCGCGGTGCCGGCGAGGCTGATCGCGGGCGTGGTCATGAAGGCGTTGTACGTGCCGGAGGCGTGGGGCAGGTCGTCCCATTCGTCGGGGTCGGCGACCGCGACCACGCCCTGGCCCCGCGTGAAGTCGGTGCGATTCTGGTTCGCCGACACGGTCGTCCAGAAGTTCTTGTCCGCAAATGACCAGCCCGCCCATTCCGTGACGCCGTCGTTAGCAGTCCCGGCTCCGGGCACACCGCTGTCATCAACGAACCAGCCAGGAAACTGATCGGTCCACGCGGTGGGATCGCTACTGACTTCATCGACGGCTGGCCCGAGCACCGCGGTCTCGAAGTTCTCCTCGTAGAGCGTCTGCGACGGGAACAGGTCGTTGGCCAGCACGCCCGGAGCAGAGATGCTGAGCGGTATGTTTTCGGCTGTGATGTAGGGGCCATCCGCCACGGCGAGCAGATTGGGAGTCGGGACGCCGTTCCCCTCGCCGTAGAGCGTACGGAAATCTTCATCCCTCAGTTCGCGGTTCCAGAGTGAGAGTTCGTCGATGTCGGCGGTGAGCCCGAAGGCATAGGTCCCGGTGCCGTCCTGCCCGATGTTCCATGGGAGATTGCTATTGAGGTCGGCGAGCGGGATGGGCTGCGCGATCTTGAAGAAGATGCCATCGGGGCTGCCAACGTAGAGGGTACTGTATCCATCGTGGTCGATGCTGCCGGCGAGGTACCACCACTGACCGTAGGAGTATTCGACGAGATTCACATCGTTTTTGGTGCCGTTGGTGTCGGCGATGTTGAGGCCGACGTCATTGCCGTTGTTCTGGTTGGCGCTGAGGACGAAGCCGGGGTTGGTGCCGATGTTCCAGTTCTTGTTGCTGAGAATGGCGGGATCACCGTTGACGGCAGCGGCGGTGCGGTACCAGAGCGAGAAGCTGAAGTCGCCGGTGGTACCGGCTTGCAACGCCGCAGGGTTGCCGAGCGTGAGCCAGTCACCAGTCGCGGCTTTCAGGGAAATCGCCTGCCCGAATTTGCCGGCGACGTAGGTGGGGGCACCACCTCCGATAGTGGCATGGATGGCGTTCGCGCTGCTGTCCTGCAGTGTGCCATCGAATTGCAGATTGGTGACAAGGCCATCGGTGAGCGGCAGTGCGGGAACAGTGCGGATCTGGCTGCCGCGAGCCACGCCGTCAATGTTGGCCGGGATCGCCACGCCGAAATGGGTGAGCACAGTCGGCGCGACATCGACATTCCCCGGCACGTCCGCGAGGTTCCCCTGCAGCACCGCTCGATTGGAGACGATGAATGGAATGGTGTAGTTGTCCGCGGCGGCGACTCCGTGGCCGGTACCGCGGCCGCCATGATCGCTCGTGACCACGATCTGCCAATCCTCCTGGGCGAACGTGGGGCGATTGCGGATCGCGTCGAGCACCAGACCCACTTGGGCATCTACATCCGCGACCTCCGCGAGGTACGTCGGAATGGCTGGCGAAAACCCGGCCGAGTGACCGGCGTGGTCCACATCATCAACGAAGACAAAGATCGCGTCGATCTCGGTCGTGCCCGTGGCGATGGCGTAGGGTGTTCCAGGAACGCCAGCGGCGATGTCCGCAGCCAACTGCATGTTCGCGGCATCGCTGGCCACGCGACGATAGTCGGCACCGGTGGGCACAAGATCGTCGGACGGCCACGTGACGATTTTGGCAGTGCGGCGCAGAGGAGAATCGTTCTCCAACAACTGCAAGTAATCCGGATACGTCACCGCGGCCATCTGAGTGTTGCTGTTCCCGGTCACGCCGTGCTTGGCGGCGGTGACACCGGTGAAGATCGATGTGTGATTGGGTCCGCTGACGGTGACGGCATCTTTGATCGTCTGGGCGTAGTCGGCGGACGCCGTGTTGTACTCGATGCCGGGTGCATCGCCCCAGGTGCCAGCGATTAGGCTCTGCATGTAGGGAGCATTCGCATTCAGAATGCCGTCGCCGCGGAGGCCGTCGATGGCGATTACAAACGATTTCGGAATCAGAGTCGGCACAATGCGGTCGTCGAGTTGCTCGAGCGTCCAACGACGGTGGGTCTTCACGGCAGGCCTCGTTGCAGATATGTGCGAATGATTGGACGGTTTTATTTTCGTCAACTCCCAGCCCGTTTGCAAGCGGCCACTGAGAAGTCGCGTGGATTTCGCAGGCTGTGTATCGCACAGCAGTTTGGCGGTGACCCGCACAGTCGCCGCCGGCGCATTATGATGGACCACACCGCCACCCCACAGCGAGCCCGAACATGACTGCCGACGACATTCTCGACCGGATCGAGCGTCTCTTCGCCGAACGCGGAGCCGACGAATACCACGGCGAGGATGTCTCGCAACTGGAGCACGCGCTGCAAAGTGCGATGGCCGGCGAAGCGGAAGGAGCCCGCTCGGAGCTCATCGTCGCAGCACTTCTGCACGACATCGGGCACCTGTTGCAGTCCCACGGCGAAAATGCCGCCGAGCGCGGGATCGACGACCGCCACGAAGCGCTGGGGCAGCGGTTCCTCGAAAAGCACTTCGTGCCGGCGGTGACGGAACCGGTCCGCTTGCATGTCGCCGCGAAGCGTTATCTGTGTGCGGTGGAGTCAGAGTATCGCAACTGCCTGTCGGCAAGTTCGCAACTCAGTCTGGATTTGCAGGGCGGACCGATGAACAGCGCGGAGGTCGCGGAGTTTGAGCAGGAGCAGTTTTACGAATCAGCCTGTCAGCTACGTCGCTGGGACGACATCGCCAAGATTCGCGGCCTCGCGACGCCACCATTCACGCATTACAAAGACGCCATCCGTGCCGCGCAACGCGCGGCGAATGTATAGCACACAATCGAGTGAGTCCGGTGAATGTCACTCGCCGGGGCTTACGGATCGCACCCCGATTTCGTTTAACCAACCTTCAACACTGGAGCACGTCTCATGATCCTCCACACTCGATCGGTCGTGATTGCCCTGTTGAGCGGGGCGGTGTTCGTCGCGGTTGTCGCACTTCGCGAACCACAGACGAGCATCGCACAGACCCCCGCGTCGCCGTCGAAGAAGGCACTTCCCGCTCCCGCGGCCAGCGGGTTCGTCGTCGAGCCGTATCTGCAGGTCCCGACGAAGACCTCGATCGTGATCATGTGCGAAACGCCGATGCCGACTACGTGCACGATCGAGTACGGCCACGATGTGCCGGGGACAATGACCGCGAAATCGACGGGGGAAGCGAAAGTCCACGAGATCAAGCTGGAAGGCCTGACCCCCAAATCTGCCTACTTCTACAAAGTGACCTGCACCGACGGCACGCGGACGATCACCAGCAAAGTGCTCTCGTTTTACACGGCGATCGACGCCGACGACGCCTGGAGCTTCGCCATCATCGGTGACACGCAGAAGAACCCAAAGATCACCGGTCTCGTCGGCAGCCAAATCTGGAAGCGCCGGCCCAACTTCGTCATCCACTGCGGCGACGTGGTCAACAACGGCGCATCGAAGGACGAGTTCATTCACGAACTTTTCGGCCCCTGCGCCGAACTCTTCGGCCGCGTGCCGCTGATGCCCTGCCTCGGCAACCACGAGAAGAACCACGCGAACTACTACCAGTATTTCAGCCTGCCGAAGCCCGAGTACTACTACTCCTACACCTACGGCAACGCGGAGTTCTTCGTCGTCGACACCAACAAGAAAGTCGGACCCGGCAGCGAGCAGTACGAATGGCTCGACAAAGCACTCGGAGCCTCCAAAGCCACTTGGAAGTTCTGCTATCATCACCACCCCGCGTACACGTCCGACAGCAACGACTACGGCCCGACGTTCAGTAAATTCCCGACGAAAGAAGGCGACATGAACGCTCGCTCGCTGGTGGCGCTGTACGAGAAGCACAACGTCGACGTCTGCTTCAACGGCCACATCCACGTCTACGAGCGCACCTGGCCCATCCGCGAAGGCAAGGTGAACCGCAAGAACGGCATCCACTACATCACCTCCGGTGGTGGCGGCGGCGGACTCGAAGATTTCTCACCGACCCCGGCGTTTTTCAAAGCCGAGTTCCGCGTCGACTACCACTACTGCTACCTGACGATCCACAAGGGGGCCCTGCACTTCAAAGCCTTCGACAAGGACGATCGTCTGTTCGATCAGTTCAGCATCGAGAAGGCCCCGGAGCGCTGAGGGCGGAATGATCCGTGAGAGTGGCAAGCCGAAGTATCAGCAGGTCGCGGATGCGATTGAGCCCCTGGTCCGCTCTGGAAAGTGGGGTAGCGGCCGCATGCCGAGCGTCCGCGATCTCGCCATCGATTATCATGTCTCGATCGTCACTGCGTCGCGGGCCCTGCAGGTGCTCCGCGACAAAGGACTGATTCAATCGGTGGAACGATCGGGAACGTTCCGCGTGCCGGCCGCGACCGCCGAACGCTGGGCGGTGGTCCTGCGCTTGACGCCCGG
>JBGSSZ010000476.1:0-6310 GCA_041736785.1 Limnoglobus sp. | reverse complement strand
GTCGCGGCCCGCGTGGCCCGTCGGGCGTCACCGCCAGATGCCGTCGGCTCGCCTCGGGATCAAGCAACTTCCTCACCGCTTCCACGCCGCCGCGATTGGTCGAGCCGAGCACCATCCCCATGCCCACAGCGTCGATCAGGGAACCGAGGATCTTCGCGTCCGAATGCTTGCTGATCAGCACTGCGGTGGAGGCATCAGCCACCTTCACCGTCGGCAGCAGCAGATTCTCGTGCCAGATCGAGTAGATGTAGCGGTCGCTGTTGTCCGGTGCGAGCAGGCCCGGTGCGGTCGGCAGCCCGAGCGGGCGATATTCGTAGCGAAGTGTTTTCCCGAGTGCCCGGGCCAGCACGGAGCCGATCGCACCGGTGGCGCGGACGAGATGACGATTGCGGAACTTCATGGCATCCTTGCCGCGGGTGAGGTTAATCGGGCCAGTCGCCGCTGTAGACTTCAGTGGCCGGGCCCGTCATGAACACGTGGTTGTTGTTGGCCCATTCCAGCGTCAGGTCACCGCCGGGCAGGTGTGCCAGAATCGTGCGGTCTGTGCGGTCGGTGAGTGCCCCGGCCACGCAGACGGAGGTGGCCCCGGTGCCGCAGGCGAGTGTGATGCCACTGCCGCGTTCCCAGGTCCGCATGGTGATCTCGCCGCGCGAATGCACCTGCACGAAATGCACATTCACCCGCCGCGGAAACTCCGCAGCAGTCTCGAGCAGCGGGCCGAACGTCGTCACCAGATCGAGGTCGTCGAAGATGATCGCGTGCGGATTGCCGACATTCACTGCCGTGATGCGGAGGGCTTTCCCCACGACAATCATCGGCACATCGAGCGGCGGATCGCCCGGCAGCAGCGTGGGGATGTCGGAGCCCTGCAGGATCGGCTCGCCCATATCCACCCGCACGGTGCTGACTTTACCCTGCGTGATGGTGAGGTCGACGCTGAGCACGCCGCGACCGGTTTCGATTTTGAGCGTGGGCTTTTTGGCAATGCCGTGATCGTGGACGTACTTGGCAACGCAGCGGAGGCCGTTGCCGCACATTTCGCCTTCGCTGCCGTCGGCGTTGAACATCCGCATACGGGCGTCGGCCACGGTGCTGGGGAGGATGAGAATCAGGCCGTCCGAGCCGATGCCGAAGTGGCGGTCGCTGACCATGCGGGCCGTGGCCGCGGGATCGCGAGGCACCGAATGATTGAAGCCGTCCACGTAGACGTAGTCGTTGCCGAGGCCGTGCATTTTGGTGAAACGCATGATGGAGCTAATGTAATCTGAGGAACGGTCGATTGCCAAGCGGAATGCCACGAACCGGGAAGTGCGATGAGCAAGAGTCCGCCGCGGACGATCCGACTGGAGCAATCACTTGGCGACCGCGGCCTCGGCGTGTTCAGTATCCGCGTCGGCACGCGCACGCACTGGTATGTCTTTCGCGAGATCCCCTGCGAGATCGGCGGCCGCGGCTTCGAGATTCACAAGCTCGGACTCGGCCCGATGTACCACGTCCGCATCGGCAAGCCACGCGACTGCTCCTGCGAATGCCTCGGCTATTTGTCGCGAAATCGCTGCAAGCACATCGCCGGCTTGCAGGCTCTGCTTGCCGCGGGACTCATCACCCCGCAGCCCGCTCCTTGACCACCTCCGCATACTTCGCCTCGAGCTTCGCCATCAGTCCGGGGAGCTTGTCGACAAGCCGCTTGTGCTGACGCGGCTTGGCCCGGCTGAGAGCATACGCAGCGATCAGCGGCAGGGCGACGGTGCTGTCCAGATAGCAGGTCACCGTGTCGGGCAGCTTGTCGGGATCGACCTTGCCCCATGTCATCGCCTCGCTCGGGGTCGCGCCGCTCAGGCCGCCGGTGTCGGGGCGGGCATCGGTGCACTGCAGGAAGTAGTCGTGCCCGGCTTCGAGCAGGCCGAGCACTTCCTGAATCTGCGGCTCGGTCTGCAGCATGAAGTTTTTGGGCGAGCCGCCGCCGAGGATGAACACACCGCTGGCACCCTCATTTTGCTTGGCGTTCCAGACGATCGCCGCGGTCTGGTTCACATCCAGAAACGGATTAATGGCGATCTTGTAGCCTTCAAGTTGCAACGCGGCGATGTTCATGCCGATGCTGCTGTCGCCGGGGCTGCTGGTGTAGATCGGCACTCCGCAGCGGTACGCGGCAGCGAGGAGACTTTTGCCTTCGCGGTTGTTTTGCTTCTCGTGTTCCGCGAGATACTTGCCGACCAGGTTGTGGAACTCCGCAGAGCTCATCGTTTTCTGAAAGGCGCCGCCGCGGCAGAGCTTGCGGAAAAACGCGTCCGTGCCGAGCAGATTCTCGTAGTCGAAGATAATGTCGTAGATGCGGATCACCTGGTTTTCGCGAAGCTCGAGGTCCGGCAGACTCGGGCCGGCCTGATACAGATCCATGCCCAGTGCGTAGTGCGTGTCGTGGTAGAGGTTGGCCCCGGTGCTGATGATCCAGTCGATGAACCCGGCTTCGACGAGTGGCACGAGGCAACTCATGCCGAGCCCGGCGGGCGTGAGGGCACCGCTCAGTGCGAGGCCGACGGTCGTCTTGTCGTCGCAGTAGCGTTTGGCGAAAAGCTGACAGGCTTCGCGCAGCCGACCGCCGTTGTAGCTGATGAAGGCGCTGTCGATGAGATCGGCGGCGCTGGCGTTGGCCGTCACCGCGGGCGGCTCGATCTTGTGACGCGCGATCCGCTTCATGAACTCGATGTTCTTGTCGCTCGCAGCGTGGCGGTCGTAGTGGGGTTTGTGCGGGTGCATGAGTGATTCTTACGAGTGCAGCTTTCAAAGCCCAGCCGTAGCTACGGTTGGGCTACGGCGGTCAATGTGATGCGGATGACCTGCGGCGGACAGCGAAAGCGCAACGGCTCCTTCCCGCTCACACCGCGGCTGACAACCATCGTAGTGCGAAACTCGATCAGTTCGTCGTTGTTGTCAAAGTCGCGCAGACGAAATACGCCCTGATCGTACTTCCGCCCCGTCTTGCACGGCACAAAGATGCTGCCGATCAAAGGCAATCGAATCTGCCCGCCGTGAACATGTCCCGCAAGAATGAGGTCGAGTCTTTCATTCGAAGCCCAGTTGAACTGGTCCGGCGTATGCACGAGACCAATGCGGAATGGTTCGGATGGCATGCGACTGAGATCGCATGACTCGCGGTTCCAGGGAGCCTCATTCCCAATGAAGTTCACAGATACCCCTCGGATTTGCAGCGTTTCCCAACGATTGCTCAACACATGAAAACCAAGCTCGCTCAGCTTGGCTCGAATGCCTTCGGGATCGAAATGCATGTCGTGATTGCCGAGAATGGCGACGCCAGCTTCATTCCATTTCAATCGGCCCAGTAGCGGAACAATCCAGGAATGGTGTGAGATGGAGTCGACGAAGTCCCCGCCCAGAGCCACGATGTCCGGGACGCCACGTGAGATTGCATCGTCAAGGACGGCTTCAAAATAGGTCTGCGACGGTGTGCCGAAAAAGTGGAAGTCTGTGAGAAAGAGAATTGTCAGCCCTTCCAGTGCTTCGGGCAAGGGTGGCCGATTGTAGTCGAAGGGCGGCGGGATATCTGTGCGGATGAACGCAGGGAAACACACTTTCAACTCCGTAGTCTCGATCGTGAAGACATCGTTGCCCGGTAGTCGCGGCAGCCAGCGATAGCGGCCATCGCCGATCAACCGATGGCGGTAGCGCTGCCAGATATCGATGCGCGTGGACTTGCAACTGACGGCGAGTCCGCGATCGAATCGCCGATCGAGCAACCGGAGAATGGTAATAGCGGGGAAAACGATGGCACCGATGAACAGGCAGAATGGCAAGTACACCATCATGAAGCAGAGAGTGGAGACGACAAAAGCCTCCGTGAAGTAGTTTTTTCCCGGCAACGGCGACCAATCCTCGAAGAAGGGGAAGGCTAGCAGCAACGGAGCAACAATGACGAATCCGGAAAACCACCGCCAGGGTTTGAGAAAGTGTTTTGGCAGCGGGCAACCGTAGAGGTAGTTGAGGAGGCGGCACCAGATGCTTGCGTGGCCGATCCAGGCGAAGGCGAACATCACGGTGAGCATGCGGCAATTGTATGAGGGAACATTCGAACCCACCCGTTGCCACGGGTGGGCTTTCGGAGGCACTGAATTTTCGGAGAGAGAATCGCTCGCAAGCCCACCCGTGGCAACGGGTGGGTCTTTATCAGGCTCACACCGTCGCAGGCAGTTCCAGCGGCGGTGGGACCGGAGCAGTCAGGGCTTTCGTCACTTGATCGATCTTGAAAGGCTTGAAGAGTAGTGCAGTCAGACCGAGCGGCGCGCAGGCGGGACGGGTGTGGCACTCGTCGTAGCCATAACCGGTCGTTAGGCTGACACGGGCATTGGGCTCGGCGAGGCGAAACTTCTGAAACGCATCGGTGCCACGCATGCCGAGTGGCTTCAATTCGAGGAACACCGCGTCGTAGCTGGTGCCGTCGCAGAGCGCAAGCCCTTCCTTCGGATCGGCGACCGTCTCGACATCGACTCCCAGCCGGCGGAGCATCAGGTGGATCGTGCGGCGGTGCTGGTCGAGCTGCTCGACCACCAGCACGCGCTTGCCGGCCAGATTCTCCGGCGGGGCATAGCACTCCGCCGGGCTCATGCTGCGGTGGACCTTGTTTACACTGTCTTTCACCGAGCGGGCACTCTCCATGATGCGACGGAGATAGCGTGCAGCTTCAGGATCGGTGTTGTGAAGCCGGGCATAGAGCAGAGCCGCACTGCCGAGCACTTCGTCCACCGGCAGGGCGATCTCCTTGTTCACCGCTTCGATCGACTCGGACAGCGTGCAGGTCTGCTGGGCACGGAGCAGGTCGAGCGTGTGCAGAGCGTTGGCGAGTTCTTTGCTCAGGAGTTCGGTGAACTGCAGGTCGTCGTCCCCAAAACCGTTGACGATGGGGCTTTCGACGTTGAGCGTGCCGATGACTTCGTCGTTGTAGATGAGCGGGACGGTGAGGGAGCTTTTCGCGTCTTTGGCCCCTTCGAGGTAGTGCGGATCGTTGGCGGTGTCGGGTGCGAGGTAGCTGCGGCCGGTGAAGGCGACGTGCCCGGTGACGCCGTTGCCGGTGTCGGCGCGGAAGAGCCGACGCGTGGCAGCTTCCTCGGTCATGCCGTCCTCGACCAGCGGCAGCAGTTCTCCGCTCGGGTCGAGCAGCCGCACTTCCATGGTGTCGTAGTGGAGCAGATTGTGTACGTAGCCGCGGAGATTTTGCTTGAGGTATTCCACCCGCGTGGGCAGGTTCATATCGGCGAGTTGATCAGCTTCGAGGTTGGCGAGATCGCGACCGGCTTGATGAAGTGCATCGAGTTTTTTCTGCTGTTCAATCTCGGCGGATACGTTCTGGATAATCGCGACACTGTGCAGGAATTTGCCGTCGCCGGCGACGACAGGGCGAAGGCGACAGTCAAGGTAGGGATGCTTGGAGGGCAGTGGCTGGTGGATGCGAAAGCTGTTGGTCATACCGCCGCGGACTTCGAGTGGATTTGCGAGTTCGGTGGCAACTGTGCAGGGGCCGAGAGCGTTGAAGAGTGTCTGACCAACCGGATCGCCGCTGCACCACTGCCTGAGCACGGCGTTGGCCCAGGTGACGAGCCCATCCGAGTCGATGGATGCGATTCCGTGATCGACGTTGGCGAGAATCGTCTCGTCGCGGCGGAAGCGGTCGATGAGTTCGCTGGCTTGATCGGGGTGGGTCAGGACAAGATGGAACTCCTGCTCGCGGAGAAGATCGGCGGCGTCCTTCGCGGTATCGGCAACGACGGTCTCCATCCCCGCAATCGCCGAGGCGATCTTCGGGGGGATTGGGCCAATCGACAGAATCCGTTGAGGCAGCGACTCCAAGTGACACCTGACAAACCGGGCGACAGAAAAGAGTTCCGGGGCATTATATTCAACGCCAGCGTTGGCTCACAACATAAAGACGTGAGGAAGTCGATGTGAGTTCAATCTTTTCGGGGCAGTACCTGCACAATCCCGAGAACTGTCGGCCTGTCAACCCATGGCAGGGGCCAGTCGCGGGTTGAAATCGCTGGGCGGCGGGGTGCGGACCGCGAGCATGGCATCATCGGGCTCGTCGAGCTTGACACCAGACGCTTTCAGTGCTGCTTCCACGCGGGCTTCATTCGGGGCCATCTGCGTCACCAGCGAAGCACAACGCTCGCGGACGTTGGAGTCGGTGCTGAAGAGGCCATTGAGCAGCGCGCCGAGCGTGGCTTTGCCCATGCGCTTGATTGCAACGGCGACGACTGCCCGAGTGCGGGTTTCCGTGTCGGCGAGCATGGCCACGAGC
>JBGSSZ010000470.1:0-15825 GCA_041736785.1 Limnoglobus sp. | reverse complement strand
GGGTGTACCCGTCGCTGACGCTTCCGGCTCGTTGCGGAGATGCTCTGATACGAAAATACACCCCATGCCGCAGACTGATCTTGCCGCATGTGGATGGTCTGTGGCAGTCTCGCTGCGATGCTCAAGCTCGCACTACGTCTGCCTCGGCCACGACTCTCCCTGCGGAACGCCCGTCGCGGCGGGGTCGTCTTCGCCACGGGCCTGCTCCTCGCGTTCATTCTCTACACCTTTGTCGGCACGAACTCGCATGCGGTGATCGAGGGCCGCGTCTACCGGTCCGCTCAGCTTCGTGGCGAAACACTCGCCCGATATTTGCAATCGCATCATATCCGCACCGTCATCAATCTCCGCGGTCACTGCGACGGTTTCCCATGGTATATGGCTGAGTCGGAGGCGATCACGGCAGCCGGTGCCTCGCAGGAAGACATCACCTTCAGCGCCAACCGCCTGCCCGCACCAAGCGAACTCCACCGGCTCATTGCCGTCCTCGATGGCACCGAATACCCGATCCTGTTTCACTGCAAGCAGGGAGCGGATCGCACCGGTCTGGCCAGCACCATGGTGCTGCTGCTCTACACGGATGCGACGCTGTCGCAGGCCCGGCGTGAACTCTGGCCGCACCGCGGTCACTTCCCGGTAGCTCGCACCCTGGCGATGGATGATTTCTTCGACCGCTATGCAGCGTGGCTGAGCGCGAATTCTCAGGAGCACACGCCGGCACGGTTCCGCGACTGGTGCCTGCAGCACTACAAGCCCGGCCCGGCGGTGGGCGAGTTCGCGTGGGTGACGCCCGTTCCGACTACGATCCCGGCTGCGAAGCCGTTTGCCCTGACGCTGCGGGGGACCAACCGCTCCGATGAGCCGTGGCAGTTCACGGCCGGTGCAACGTCGGGCCTGCATCTGGTCTACCGACTCTATGACGCCAGCGGTCAGAGCGTCCTTGAGGATGCCGCGGGCCTGGTCCGCCGCACTGTGAGTCCCGGCGAATCGATCGATTTCCTGCTGGCGTTTCCGAAGCTGCCGCCGGGCACTTACACGCTGCGGGCTGAGATGGCAGACTTCACCGGGGCCGCTCTGCCCGTGCGGGCACAGTACTTCTTCCAGTTTGGCTGCGACGCCGTGATGGCGACGATCGTCGTGAAATAGAGGACGCGAATGGCACTGCTTTCCGTGGTCATTCCGGTGAAGGACGAGCGCGAGAATGTCGGCCCACTCGCGCACGATCTGTGCCGTGCGCTGCAGGGTCTGGACTGGGAAGCGATCTTCATCGACGACGGCAGCCGCGACGGCACCAGCGAAGTCCTGACCTCGCTGGCCGAGGCTGATGATCGCATCAAGGTGATCCACCTCCGCCGTGGGTTCGGTCAGAGTGCGGCGACGCAGGCAGGGTTCGACGCTGCCCGCGGAGAGATCATCGTCACGATGGATGGCGATCGCCAGAACGATCCCGCTGACATCCCCGGACTCGTCGCCAAGCTGAACGACGGCTACGATGCCGTGCTGGGATTGCGGTCGAACCGGCAGGACAAGCTGCTGCTTCGCAAGCTGCCGAGCGCGTGCGCCAACTGGCTGATCCGCAAAGTGCTGCGTGTGCCGTTCAAAGATTTCGGCTGCTCGATGCGGGCACTGCGTCGCGATCTCGTCGAGGGGCTCTCCCTCTACGGCGAGATGCACCGCTTCATTACCGCCCTCGTCATCCAGCAGGGTGCCAGGGTCACACAGATCCCGGTGCGGCACCATCCGCGCACCAGTGGCACCTCCAAATACAGCCTCAGTCGCAGCGTCCGCGTACTCCTCGATCTCATGACGGTCAAGTTCCTCGCCTGCTACCAGACCAAGCCCATGCACCTATTCGGCGGCATCGGGCTCTCCATGTTCGCACTCGGCGGCCTGAGCATCGTCGCGTCGGTGGTCATGAAATACACCACTGGCCCCGGCATGACCGACAACCCGCTCTTCCTGCTGGGCGTGATGATCGAACTCCTCGGCATGCAGTTTCTCAGCCTCGGCCTGATCGGCGAAGTGATGACGCGAGTCTATTTCGAAAGTCAGGGCAAACCGCCTTACACCATCAAGCGTACGATCAATTTCGATGCCAACGGCCACTCGCAGATTTCGTTGCACCGGATGTCGGGGTCGCTCGCGCGGGCATCGTGACCTCGAATTGCCCTCGCAGCCGCGTTCTTCGTTTAGAATGATGCCACACTCACTGCGGGAGTCCCGGCGATGCGTGCACTCTCACTGTTCATCCTTGCGTTGGCTCTCGGCTGCGATTCGAGGCCGAACCCCACGCCGGCGGTCGCGACGACGAAGCCGCTCGGTGCCGGTGATGATGCGCCGCCGCTGACGGTCAACACCTGGCTGCACGGCGCTCCCGTGGAGCTTGCCGCGGGCAAGGTGTACGTCGTCGACTTTTGGGCCAT
Organism: Limnoglobus sp.; assembly: GCA_041736785.1. Taxonomy (GTDB): domain Bacteria; phylum Planctomycetota; class Planctomycetia; order Gemmatales; family Gemmataceae; genus JBGSSZ01. The sequence continues at coordinate 13,402 of JBGSSZ010000470.1, read as the reverse complement.
CTGGTGCGGGCCGTGCATCTCCGCGATGCCGCACCTCGATCGCGTCGCTCGCGAATACGGTCCGCAGGGGCTGGAAGCCATTGCAATCACGCAGCGCGACGACCGCGGAAATGACCTGGCCCGCGTGAAGGCGTTCATCGACAAAACTGGCAAAAACTACGCGATCCACTTTGGCTGGTGCGACAGCCATGCAATGCAGGATGCCTGGATGGTCGCGGCGGGACGCAATGGTATCCCCTGCTCTTTTGTGATCGATCGACAGGGCAAGATCGCGTACATCGGCCACCCCGCGACGCTTGACGATATCCTGCCACTGGTGCTGGCGGGGACGTGGCGGGGCAAGGCCGACCTCGACGACATTGCAGCCCGCAAGCTTAGGCTCAACAGCATTTTTGATCGCGTGCAGGCGGCTGGCGGCAACGCTGCAGCCAAACTGCCACGCAGCAGCATCGATGTCGAGCGGCAGGCGGCCTTCGGCAAGGCGGCGGCGGTCGCAGCGGAGGTCGCGCTCACCGAACTCGATCAGTTCGCCAAGGAGCACCCGCGACAGGCCGGCACCGACGACGTCCTTTCCCAGAAGATGGTGCTGCTCATGCGCACCAAAAAGCTCGACGAGGCCCGGGCCATTGCGCTGCCGCTGCTGGAGCGCCGCCAGGCTGAGCAGGACAGTACCACCATCAACACTCTCCGGGAGTACTGGCTGGGCCAGGCTCTGAACCCGGAGGGCAAACACCTGGATATTCCTGTCCGTGCAGGTGAAATGCTGCTGGCACTCGAGTCGGATGAGAATGTCGTAGCGGTCCTCGCTGCGGCGGAGGCGTATGCTGCGGCTGGGAATCAGGAGAAGTTTCAAGCTCTGGCTGATCGGGCCCGCTCGCTGACGTCACGCGATTCCGAACGCAGCAAGCTGGTCGAGGCGGCGATCAAGTCGTTTCAAAAGTGAGGCGGTCTGATAGCATGACAGTGCTGCCCGACTCCACTCTCACCATTGATCACCATGCGAAGTCTACTCGCCTGCCTGCTGTTCGTGCCCTGGGCCATCGCTGCGGATGACATCACTTACAATCGCGACGTGCGGCCGATCCTCTCCGACAATTGCTTCCCCTGCCATGGGCCCGACAAACGTAAGCGCAAAGCCAAGCTGCGGCTCGACGAGCGCGAGTCGGCGATCGATCTCGGCGCACTCGTGCCGGGCAAACCGAGTGAGAGCGAACTGGTCGCGCGGATCCTGCTGAAGTCCGGCGAAGACGGTGCGATGCCTCCACCGGAGGCGCACAAAGTGCTCTCCGCGGGCGACAAAGCGATTCTCAAGCAATGGGTCGAGGCGGGTGCCAAGTACGAGCCGCACTGGGCCTACACACCGCTGGTGAAGCCGCCGGTGCCGGACGCGAAAGGCAACCCGATCGATGCGTTCATCGGGGCGGCACTTGCGAAGAAGAACCTGACACTCTCACCGGAAGCGGATCGCCGCACCTTGATTCGTCGGCTGTCACTGGACGTCACCGGTCTGCCGCCAAGCATCGAAGCGGTGGAGAAATTCGTCAACGATACGCGGCCCGACGCCTACGAACGACTCGTCGACGACCTGCTCGCCCGAAACGCTTACGGCGAGCGCATGGCGGTGCTGTGGCTCGATCAGGTCCGCTTCGCCGACACCGTCGGCTATCACGGCGACCAGAACCAGCGCATCTTCCCCTACCGCGACTACGTGATCAAATCGTTCGCCACCAACAAACCGTTCGATGAGTTCACCCGCGAGCAACTCGCCGGCGACCTGCTGCCGAAGCCGTCATCCGAGCAACTGGTCGCGACGGGTTTCAATCGCCTGAACATGATGACCCGCGAGGGGGGTGCTCAGCCGGCGGAATATCTGGCCAAGTATCAGGCCGACCGCGTGCGCACGGTGAGCCTCGCCTGGCTCGGCAGCACGCTGGGATGTGCCGAGTGTCACGATCACAAATTCGATCCCTTCAAGGCGAGTGATTTCTATTCGATGGGCGCGTTCTTCGCGGACGTGAAGCAGTGGGGCGTCTACAGCGACTACAGCTACACGCCGAACCCCGATCTGCGTGGCTGGTCGAACGACCATCCGTTTCCACCGGAGATTGAAGTCGAAAGCGAGTACGACCGGCAGGAGATCGCCCGCCTGAGGGCGCAGCTTCAAGACCTTGCCGTGCGAACACAACAGACACACAGAAAAGCGTTTGACGACTGGCGGCGCACGAGCGAGGCGTGGTTGAAGCCTCATCCCACTGGTTGGGCCACACCGCCAGTGGACGTGGGCAAAGATCAGAAAGCCGGCGGCGATGGCCGTATCGTCTTCACCGGGAAGGTGCTCAAAAACGGCTCGTCGTCGCTGATGCTCAAGCCCGATCTCGCCCGTGTGGTGGCAGTGAAGATCGAGCTGCTTCCAGATGCTGCGCACGGCGGCAAACTCGCGCGCAATGGTGCTGCCAGCGTGACACTCACGCCGTCGTTTGCGATTCGCCATGCCAATGGCAAAGAGACGAAGCTGTCGCTGCAGTTCGGGATGGCCGATCATCGGGAACCCGTCCGCTGGAGCAGCACGTCGCCGGCACCACTCACTGCGGGCTGGCGGACCGTCCGCGGCAGCAGGCAGCCACACACCGCGGTCTGGATGCTCGACAAGCCCTACACGATCAAGCCCGGCGATGCGATCGTCGCGACCCTGAAGAGCGACAACATCGGTGCGGCTCGCGTCTCCGTGTCGCCCTTCGGCTGGGATGATGAGTTGCCGCCAGCGAGCGTCCTCGGAACAACGGACGCAACCGCGGCGACTCGCTGGTTGCTCAGCACGGCTGTCGACGCGTACACGAATGCCAAAGTGAAATCGCTGCTGAGCAACATCCAGGACTGCAACGATGGCAAAGCGTGGACGCAGATCACAGTCGCGCAGAAGCCAATGACGACGCGCCTGCTGCCGCGGGGGAACTTCCTCGACGACACCGGCCCCGTGGTGCTGCCGAGCACACCGGAGTTTCTCGGTGGTGCAAGCTCCACCGAGGGGCATCGACTCACGCGGCTCGACCTCGCCAACTGGATCACCCGCCCGCAGAATCCGCTGACGGCCCGCGTCTTCGTCAATCGGCTCTGGAAACTTTACTTCGGCACCGGGCTCAGTGCCGGAGTTGAGGACATCGGCGCTCAGGGCGAATGGCCGAGCCATCCCGAACTGCTCGACTGGCTCGCCAGCGAATTCCGCAGTGACTGGAATGTGAAGCGGATCGCGAAGCAGATTCTGATGTCGGCGACGTATCGCCAACAGTCGAAGGCACGCACCGAATCGCTCGAAGTCGATCCGGGCAATCGGCTGCTCTCCTTCCTGCCTCCGCGGCGACTGGAAGCGGAGTTCGTCCGCGACAACGCTCTCGCCATCAGCGGGCTGCTCAATCGCGACCTGTATGGGCCGAGTGCGAAGCCCTATCAGCCCGAGAACTATTACACGAATCTGCAGTTTCCGAATCGCAAGTATGTCGCGGAGGCCGACCGCACGCAATATCGCCGCGGGCTCTACACGCACTGGCAGCGGACCTTCTTGCATCCAATGCTGGCGAATTTCGATGCCCCGAGCCGTGAGGAATGCACCGCCACGCGCACGACCGCCAACACCCCGCAGCAGGCTCTCACGCTGCTGAATGATCCCACATTTGTGGAAGCGGCCCGCGTGCTGGCGGTCAAGGTTCGCGACGCAGGCAAGACCGACGGCGAGCGGCTCGACTGGCTGTTTCAGCGGGCCCTCGCCCGCACCCCGAAGCCTCGCGAGCGCGAGGCACTGATCACGTTTCTGGGCCAGCAGCGAAAGCACTACGCCGCCAATCCCGGCGAAGCGAAGGAGCTTCTGCAGGTCGGCCTCGCCCCGCCACCCACCGGCGACCCCGCTGAGCTCGCTGCCTGGGCCACCGTCTGCCGCGTCGTGCTGAATCTGCACGAGTGCATCACGCGATATTGAAGAATGACCTTGATTTTTCAGTGCTTTGCGATCATACGTCGCGACATGCGGCGGATCTGCCTACTGCTTCTGGCGCTTGCCATGCCATCGGCGACCGGCTGCGCGCTCCTGCCATTCGCGCTCAGCATCTGCGACGATGAGCCGAGTGTATCAGACCCACCTTCGCACGATGTCGAGCAATATCGTCGCGACATCGCATTGCACGGCCGCCCGGTCCGCTGACAGGCTACTGTCTCCGATTCTGAAATTGTACGTTTACAATGGTGTCGCTGCGTTCGCGGCGGCTCGGGCACAGGCCGCAGGAGTGCGTTCCCGCTGCTTGCCCCATCGTTCTCCACATTTGGAAAGGGTGCGATCATGAAGCGATCGCCACGGAAAGTCCGCACGCTCGACCGCGTGCTGGAAGCATTGGAAGCACGTGATGTCCCGGCGGGGTTCCGCAGCATCGACGGCGTCGGCAACAATACCGCTCACCCCACCTGGGGCAGCACCGACAGCGAGTTTCTCCGGATCGCCCCCGCGGACTACGCCGACGGCATCGATGACCCCAGCGGCAGCACGCGGCCCAGCGCCCGTGCCATCAGCAATGCGATCGTCGATCACCCCGACGGTGACCTGACCAACGACCGCGACTTGAGCGCGTTCACCTTTGCCTGGGGCCAGTTCATCGATCACGATCTCGATCTCACCAACACCGCCAGCGACGCCGGCTCGATGCCGATCGCGGTGCCGACGGGCGATCCCGAATTCGATCCCACCAGCACCGGCACGGCCACCATCCCGCTCACGCGCTCCGTCTACAGCGACACCAGCGGCACCACCACCGCACGAATGCAGACCAACGCCATCACGAGCTTCCTCGACGGCTCCATGGTTTACGGCTCCGACACGGCCACCGCGATCAGCTTGCGCACGATGATCAACGGCACCATGAAGACCAGCGCCGGCAACCTGCTACCCGTAGACAATGCCGGGTTCTTCCAGGCAGGCGATATCCGAGCCAATGAAAATCCCGTACTGACGTCGCTGCAGACGCTCTTCGTCCGCGAGCACAACCGCATCGCGGCTCAGTTGAAACAGCAGCACCCGCAGTGGAACGATGAGAAGCTGTATCAGGAGTCGCGCCGGCGAGTCATCGCGGAGATTCAGGCGATCACCTTCAACGAATTCCTGCCCGCGCTGCTGGGGCCAAACGCCCTGGGGCAGTATCAAGGCTATCGGCCGCAAGTCGACGCCACAATCAGCACGGAATTTGCGTCGGCAGCGTTCCGCTTCGGGCACAGCATGCTCGGCGAAGACATCGAGTTCCTCGACAACAGCGGCAACGAGATCCGCGACGCGATGAGTCTGCGGGATGCCTTCTTCAACACGGCACCGATCCACGAAGTCGGCATCGATCCGCTGCTCAAGTATCTCGCCAGCGATCAGGCGGAGGAAATCGACACCAAGGTGGTCGACAGTCTGCGGAGCTTCCTGTTCGGTGCACCGGGTCAGGGCGGCCTCGACCTGCCGGCATTGAACATCCAGCGTGGCCGCGATCACGGGATCAACGACTACAACGACGTCCGCGCTGCCTATGGCTTGCCCCGGGTGACCAGCTTCAGCCAGATCACCAGCGACGTGGCCGTGCAGCAAAAACTACAGCAGCTCTACGGCAATGTGAACAACATCGATCTGTGGGTCGGCGGACTCGCGGAAGACCATCTGCGCGGCGGCAGCCTCGGGCCGACCTTCACGTGGATCATCGCCGAACAGTTCAGGCGCACTCGAGCCGGCGACAGCTTCTGGTACGAACGCGACTTCGCCGGCAGCCCGGAGCTGCATCAGCTTCGCAACACCAGGCTCTCCGATGTCATCAAGCGCAATACGCAACTGACGAACCTGCAGAGCAACGTGTTCTTTTTCACGACCACAATCAGCGGCACCGTCTACGCCGACAGCAACCGCAACGGACATCGCAATCACGGCGAGCGTGGCCTGGGTGGCATCCGCGTCGATCTCTGGGACAACACCGGCACCGTCGTCGCGAGCACTTGGACCACTGGGAACGGCAGCTACTCCTTCAGCGATCTGGACCTCGGCCGCTACACCGTGCACGTGACCGTGCCGCCGGGCCAGCACCTCACCACACCGCCCCCAATGGCCGTGAACCTCACGCGAGGGATGGAGGTGGGGAATATCAACTTCGGGCTGGCGGGACGCCGACCGGGGCCGCATCACGGGCCGCACCATGGACCACATCACGGACCGTCGATGCCGCCACACCCCCGAGCCAATTTCCCAGGAGAGATGATCGAGTTGTAGTCGGGGTCAGCCCCACGTCACCAGGCCGGGCTCGAAGGGGTTGGACAGGTTGTCGTGCTTCGGCAGTACCCGGACCGCGAAACCGCAATGCCCGCTGGTGAAGCAGGGGACGCGACCGCCGAAGACCGCGGTGCTGTCTGTGGTACTCGCGGGGCTGAGGTGGACGATTTTGGGTGAACTGATTTCCCCGGCGTTGTCGAGCAGGCCGTAGCAGACCTGCACGTCGACATCGCCGGGGCTCATGCTGCCGAGGAACACTTTTGCCGAGATGGGGAAATCGGCCCCGACTTTGAGTGTGTCTCCCATCGGGCTTTCGACCTTTTCGATCCGTACTCCACTCCAGGCCGCCTGCACTCTGTTCCGCCACGCGGCGAGCTCGTTGGCTCCCTCCAGGTGATCGGCGATCAGCTTGCCATGGCGGCGGTGCGACGGGATGTAGCAGCGCTCCGTGTATTCCTGCACCATGCGGTTGGTGTTGAAGACCGGCACGATGGACGCCATGCAGCGCTTCATGCGTCGGATCCAGCCGCGGGGCAGATGATCGCTGTCGCGGTTGTAGAAGGTCGGCACGAGATCACTTTCGATGAGCTCGTAGAGCGAGCGGCTTTCGACGTCGTCCTGATAGTCCAAATCGGTGTACTCTTCGCCGCTGCCGATGGCCCAGCCGTTGTCGCCGTCGTAGCCTTCGCACCACCAACCGTCGAGGATGCTGAGGTTGAGGCCGCCGTTGGCGCAGACCTTCATGCCGCTGGTGCCGCTGGCTTCGAGCGGGCGTCGCGGATTGTTCAGCCAGACATCGACGCCCTGCACGAGGTAGCGGGCGATGTTCATGTCGTAGTCTTCGAGGAACACGACGCGATTGCGGAACTCGGCTTTGCGGGCCTGGTGTACGACGCGGGCGATGAGTTCCTTGCCGCCGGTGTCTTTGGGGTGCGCCTTGCCGCTGAAGATAAACTGCACGGGCCGCTTGGCGTCGCTGATGAGGGCGTTGAGCCGGGCCGCATCACGAAAGAGCAGATCACCGCGCTTGTAGGTCGCGAAGCGGCGGGCGAAGCCGATCGTCAGAGCTTCGGGATCAAGGACCTCGACGACGCGGTCGATGTCCGACGGCGGCGCGCCGCGACGCTTGTACTGGGCCCGCAGACGGACTCGGGACAAGTCGACCAGTCGCTCGCGGCAACGCTCGTGCGTTCGCCAAAGCTCGGCATCCGGAATCTGATCGACACGGCTCCAGACGCTGAAATCGGTCGGTTTCTGCTCCCACTGCACACCGATGTACCGCTCGCACAGCCCGGCGATCTCCGGCGCGATCCAGCTTTGCGTGTGTACGCCGTTCGTGATCGATGTGATCGGTACCTCCGCCTGTGGCAGGTTCGGCCAGATCCGCTTCCACATATTCCGGCTCACCTCGCCGTGCAGTTTGCTCACGCCGTTCGATGTGTTCGCCAGCTTGAGCGCGAGGACCGTCATGCTGAACGGTTCGCCCTCCTCATTCGCCAGCTCGCGGCCGAGTGCCAGGAAGGTATGACGGTCGAGCCCCAGCGTGCGGATGTATTCGCCGAGATACTGATCCATCATCGCGGGCGGGAAGGCATCGTTGCCCGCCGGCACCGGTGTGTGCGTGGTGAAGCAGGTGCCAGCTTTGACGGCTTCGAGCGCGGTCGCGAAGGACTGATTGTGCTGCTCCATCTCAATGCGGATGCGCTCGAGGCCGACGAACGCAGCGTGGCCTTCGTTCATGTGGCAGACGCTGGGATCGAAGCCGCAGGCCCGCAGCGCCCGCAGGCCGCCGATGCCGAGAATGATCTCCTGCTGGATGCGTGTGTGCGTGTCGCCGCCGTAGAGTTGGGCGGTGATCTTGCGATCTTCGAGGCTGTTCTGGGCGATGTTGGCGTCGAGCAGATAGAGTCGCACTCGACCGACCTGGATGTGCCAGATTCGCAGATGCACTTCGCGGCCCGGCAGCGGAATGCTGACGAGAATAGGAGTACCGTCGGGTTTCAGTTCAGGCACCAGCGGCAGAGTGAAGAAGTCGTTTTCGGGGTAGCGCTCCTGCTGCCATCCGTCGGCGTTCAAATACTGCCGGAAGTAGCCTTCGCGGTACATGAGGCTGACGCCGACGAGCGGCAATCCGAGATCGCTGGCGCTTTTGAGGTGATCGCCGGCGAGCACACCGAGGCCGCCGCTGTAGACGGGCACGCTCTCGTGAATGCCGAACTCCGCGGAGAAGTAGGCGATGTGAGTGCTCGTGTCCTGGGTGTAGGTCTCCTGGAACCAGGTCGTGGCTTTCATGTAGTGATTGAGAGCGTTGTGCACGCGGTCCATGTGCGTGAGGAAGCCGTTGTCCTGGGCAAGCTGCTCGTATCGGGCGACGTCGAGGCTGGACAGCAGGCGGATCGGGCTGTGGTCGAGGCTCTCGAAGAGTTCGGCGTCGATGCTGCGAAAGAGTGCCACCGCGTCGGCGTTCCAGCACCACCAGAGGTTGTAGGCCAGCACCTGCAGCGGCATCAGCCGCGACGGAAGCGACGGCAGCACGGTATAGGTGCGAATCGAGCAGACAGGCATGTAACAGGCTCCGGAGCAATCACGGTAAAATAGGGAATGTGAGGAGCTTTGTGCAACACCAGAGCAGTGGCTCTGCGTAAGTCAGCGGGCTGGCGCAACCTGCTTCCCGCAATAATTGAAGCACTTTTTGCTTGCACGATTTGAGCCCCCACGCTATTCCCCCGGCGGGGTCGCCGCGCCTCGTGCGGCGAAAGTGAGTTCCGGGGGTATCTTCATGTACGTCGCTTGTTCGACGCTTTGCTTCGCCGCGCATCCGCTCGACGACGCTCTGCGCACCATTCGCGAGTTGAATTTCGCCAAGGCCGATCTCGTGGTGAGCGAGATGGGTCAGCACCTGAAGCCATCGGAGATCGCGGCGGACGCGACCAAGATCGGCCAGCGGTTGCGTGCGGCGAACGTGCCCATCGCTGCAATCCACGCTGAGTTTGAGTGCCCGGACAGTGAGACCGTGCGCGGTCAGCTGCGCAGCGTCTGCCGGCTGGCGCGGCATCTGGCCGTTCCGCTGATCAGCACGCCCGCCGCGGCGAAGGGGAGTGACCTCACCGTCGAGGCGAGCCGCCTCAAAGACTGGCACCGCGTCGCAAACGCCGAGGGTGTAATCTTCACGATCGAGACCAACCGCGACACACTCACCGCTGATCCGGGCGTGGCGATCGAACTCTGCAACCGCGTGCCGGGGCTGGGCCTGACGCTCGACCCGAGCCATTATGTGACTGCTGCCTCGGGACCGCTGGACTACGATCCGCTCTTTGAATTCGTCAAACACGTGCGGCTGCGGGACAGCGGCGTGAAGCCGGATTCCTTCCAGGTCCGCGTCGGGCAGGGCGAACTCGAGTACGGCCGCATCATCTCGCAACTGGACAAGTTCCGCTACGATCGGGCCCTGTCGGTCGATGTGCGCGAGTTTCCCGAGACCGACTTCCCCGTGGAGCCGGAAGTCCGCAAGCTGAAGTATCTGCTGGAATCGCTGGTGTAATACGCTGCACAGTTTTTTCGGCACGTGCCGGACGCGTCAGCGATGGGCTGGGTCTCTCGAAGGACCTTACCCGTCGCGGACGCGTCCGGCTCGTTCAGTTCATCATCTTGCACGCAGCTTCCCGCTGAGCGCAAGAGCCACGATGCCCGCGAGAGTGCAGGCCACACCGGCGAGCATTGCCAGGAGCACATTGGGCACGGGATAGCTTTGGGCTGCACGCCCGGCGATCAAGTGGCCGGGAATCGACACTCCGCCCAGAGTCATCGCCCAGAGGGCCATCACCTTGCCTCGCGAGGCGTCGGGCGAGTCGAGCTGCATCGCGGATTGACCCGTCGAGAGATAGAGAACCAGTCCGAAGCCGAAGACAGCACAAAAGAAAAACGCGGCAACGAGGTCGGCGGTGGCGACCAGGCCGCTAATGCCGATGAACCCCGAAAGCACGCCGGTGATGAGAAACCGTTCACGGCGCGGCGGCGTGCCGTAGGCGGCGGTGACCAGCGAACCGATCAGCGCCCCGGCACCGAGGGCACTGACAAGATAGCTGTAGGCCTTTTCGCGCAGCCCCAGCACACCGTGCGTGTAAGCCGGCAGCAGCGTGAGAACCGGCCACGCAAAGCACGAGAGCATTCCTGTCAGGACCACCAGGCCCAGCAGGCCCGGGCGGTCGAGCAGGAAGCGAATACCATCGAGGAATCGCTTCGGCACGGGGTGCAACGAGTGCGACTCCCGCACAATCTGGATGCGTGACAGCGCGATCAGCACCGCGACGTAGCTCGTCGCGTTCAGCAGGAAGCAACCCACCGCTCCGATCACAACCGGCTTGAAATTGTTCAGAAGTCCCTCGCTCGACGCCCACGACGCCAGCCAGAACTGCAAACCCGCCAGGGCAGGACCGAGAGCCCGGGCGAGGTTGAAGGTCAACGAGTTCAGGCCAACGGCGTTGATCAGATCTTCCTTGGGGATCAGGTCGGGCACAAACGAGAGTCGGGCCGGGACATCGATCGCCTGTACGACACCGTTCAAACCCTGGACTGCGAGAAGCAGCCATGGCGTGGCGATGCCGGTGGCGACGAGAGCCGCGAGCAGCAGTGCCAAGCCGAGGAACGCGGACTGCGTGAGGAGGATCAGCGACTTCTTCGGGTATTTGTCCGCAAGTGCGCCGCCGAGCGGGCCGAGGATCAGCGTGGGCCCAACCGCGGCGACCAGCATCAGCGGCGGCCAGAGCGGGTCGGAGGTGAGTTCGAACACCAGCCACATCAGCGCCGCCGACTGCATCCACGAGCCGGTGAACGAAACGAGCTGACCGAAGAAATACAGGCGGTAGCTGCGGTGACGCAGTGAGCGGAAGGTGCGGGAGATCATCTCACGACATCCTCGACGCTGTTGGCGAGGGAGTCCTGCATGAGTCGGTAGAAGTATTCGAAGATGAAAACGGTGCAGGCCGCGCCGTAGGTGTGCCAGAGCCAGTGCGTGCCCATCGGGATGTTGACGAGTCCGGTATTGTCGACGAGCCGGAAGAACCAGGCGTGAGCGAAGCAGGCGAGCCCGGCTAGCATCCAGCCGACGTGCCGGAACTGCGTGCGTACCAGTGTGGCGATCATGGGCACCACCAGCACAATGGCCAGCGACAGGTATGAGAGGTTGACCCGTAGGTTGGGGTTGGGCCAATTGATGGAACGGAACACGAAGGCATTCGTCGCCGCGTAGGCTCCGATGATACCCAGAGCAATCAGACCGACTTTGAGAAAGCCGACTCCGCGACCGAGGCAGAGGGTGAGGTAGACGGAGCCTGCAATGCCGAGCAGGCTGATCGGGACCACATCGAGGAGGAAGTAGAGCTTGCGGGTGCGGAAGGCGTGGTAGAGTGTGCCGCCGATGCCGCCAGCGAGGAGGATGGGCAGCATGCAGGTCAGGAACGCAAATTGTTGGTAGCGGTCGCGGAGGCGAACGACCCATACCATCACGATGACGATGAAAAACGCTGCCGTGACAGTGTTATAAGGTTCGGCGACGCGGCCCGGAGCGAGGGTCAGGGGGTCGTATGGCGTCTCCTGATAGCGGGGTCCGCCGTCGGTGAGCCGCTGCTGCGGATCGGGCTGCGGCTGGAGTAGAAACTGGTCGGCGTCCGATGGCATAACAAACCTTCTTCCCGTTGCAGATTCCCGCCGTATCTTACGCGGACTTTCCCCACCGTCCGGCAGGCTCAAAATCTTCAGACTTCGCTTGACGCCCTGAGGGCACTGGCTAAAACTCGTTTACTTCAAAAACCACCCCCGCCCGCCGACCCGTTCGGCAGGTCGGGAGAACGATGGCAACACCCCGTTCGCGGGCATCGTGAGCTTCGCGAACGGTGACAGGATTTTGAGAACAACGCACGCGTTTGCCGATGCAGAGGAGCATCGCCCGACCGTGCCCGGACTTACTGGAAGAAAGGAACGTATCATGGCCGCCCGACTGCTGACCCAACCGGTCCGCACCGCCGACCGCGAGCAACCGCTGCTCGACGACGAACTGTTCTTTGACCTGCAACTCGGCAAGGTCAAGGATCCCGACGAGGACGAGGACGACGACGAGGATGATGACGACGAAGACGACGACGATGACCTCGACGACGACCTCGATGACGATGATGACCTCGACGACGACGACCTCGACGACGATGATCTCGACGACCTCGATGATCTCGACGACGATGACGACGACCTCGACGACGATGATGACGATCTGGATGACGACGAGGAGGAGGACGAAGAAGAGGAGGCTTAATCCTCAAATGCGGGGCGACACTCGGGCGACTGCGGAATTCTCCGCGGTCGCTCTTCATTTTCACGCGAGTTTGGCCGAATGCGGTTGGCTCTTGGGGCGGCATAGGGAATAATGATGCCATGGAGCTTCTGGCGACACTACTGCCGCGGATTCGCCGCCTGGTGCCTTCCGCTGAGCGGGGGCTGTCGGTGGCTTTGCTCGGATTCCTCGGCGCGCTCGAATTTGCCGGTTATCACGCGACGACCGAATTCCACGATGTCCTCGCGGGTACGGCCCTCATCGCCGTCGGCATGTTCGTGCTGGCCTATCACCGCACACATCCGCTTGCGTGGGTCAGCGCCGTCCACGACCGCGTCCGGCACACGCTGGAGAAGTTTGGCCAGCTGAAATACGATGTTGGCATCGACTTCCGTGGCGAGCCACCGCTGCCGCGAAAACTTCCTCGCAGCATCTCGGCGATCTTCCTCACACTGATCGCCCTCACCGTGCTCGCGTTCGTGGCCTGGGACTACTACCCCAACGGCTGGCGCGAGTTCGGTCTGCACATCTCCTATGTGCTCTACGTCATGGCACTAATGGCGCTCTGGGCCTGCCTGACCACCTGTATCGCGGGGGGTGTGGTGATTCCGGTGATGATCCTCGACGCCCGGCTTCGGACCGGTTCGGGAGAGCCGACGCCCGGCCCGCCGGATGCGGTGGTGATGGCGGGCTACGCGCTGATGATTGTGCTGGTGGCCTGCGTGACGCCGCCGATCTTTGCTGTGGCGTTCTGCGGAGTCGGGCTGGTCGTCGGGCTTTTCGGCTGGCTGGGCGGCAGTCGC
>JBGSSZ010000296.1:0-6535 GCA_041736785.1 Limnoglobus sp. | reverse complement strand
GCTGACGCTGACCAGCGCCGGAGCCTCGGTCAGCACGGTGCCGACCGTGTCGATCACCGGTGGCGGCGGTACAGGTGCCACGGCCGTCGCGAACCTCGCCCTGACCAATGCCAGCTTCAGCATCGCGGCTGGCGGCACTGGCTACGACGTCCGTTCCAACTTCGCACCTCCTGTGGTCACCATCACCGGCGGAGGTGGCACCGGGGCCTCCGGAACCCCGCTCTACGGCCTCACCAATGAAAGTTACACCATCAACGGTACAGGCGGCTCCGGCTATGTCACCGCTCCGACCATCACCTTCTCCACGCCCAGTGGCGGAGTCGCGGCCACCGGCTTCGTCACCATCAACGGCAGCGGGAACGTCGATTCCATCGTCATCACCAGCCCCGGCTCTGGCTACACCAGCGTCCCGAGTCCCTCCGTCAACAACACGGGCACGGGCGGCAGCGGGCTCTTCTTCAACAGAATCAATGGTGAGTTCACCGTGACGGGCCTGGCTCTGACCAATCCCGGCACCGGCTACACTGGCATCGCGACCGTCAACATTGCACCGAATACCAGCTACGGTACGGCTGCAACCGGCATGTCGAACACGAGCAATTACGCCGTCGGCATCCAAATGACCAGCAACGGCACCGGCTACACCTCAGCCCCCACCGTCAGCTTCACTGGCAGCACCGCGACGGCGACCGCCAATCTGGCCAGCATCATCCTCACGGCCAACAGCTATGCTGGCGGCAGTGGCGATCTTCAGATCGATTCTCCCATCAGTGGTGCCTTCGGCCTCGGCAAGATCGGCACCGGCACTCTCACTCTCAACGGTACGAACAGCTTCACTGGCGTGCTCTCGGTGTTCGAAGGCCAACTGAGCGTCCCGAGCGTGACCAACGGCGGCGTCGCCGGCCCGCTCGGTGCCGCGACCAGTGCTTCCGCGAACATCATGCTCGACACGGCCACGCTCGCGTTCACCGGGACCAGCACCGCAGTCAGCACTGATCGCGGGATGACGCTGACCGGCAACGGATCGCTCGCTGTGACCAACCCGGGCACAACCCTCACTGTGAGCGGCATCGTCGCCGGCAACGGCAGCCTGACAAAGTCCGGCCCCGGTGCCCTGACCCTCAGCGGTGTCAGCACCTTCACCGGTGGGGTCAACGTCTCGGGCGGCTCGCTCAACGTCAGCACACTCCTCAATGGCGGCGTCGCCAGCCCGCTCGGCCAGTCGACCGCAGACGCGGCGAATCTGGTCCTCAACGGCGGCACACTCGCCTTCGAAGGCTCTTCGATGGCCTCCAATCGCGCCTTCACCGTCGGCACCAACGGCGGCACCTTCGCCGTCACCCTGCCCAGCACGATCCTCACCATGAGTGGCGGCGTGACCGGCAGCGGCGGCCTCACCAAGACTGGCTTCGGCACGCTTCTCCTCTCCGGCCCCGGCAGCTACGGCAGCACGCATGTGAATGGCGGCTCGCTCGCCTTCGCCAGTGAGGCCGCACTCGGTACTGGTGTCGTCCACGCCAGCCCGCTCGGCACCGTGCAGGTGACCGCGACCACCAGCCTGGCCAAGACCTACGCCCTCTCCGGTGGCACTCTCGCCGCTGCGACGGGCACGACTGTCACCTTCGCCGGCAGCACCATCACCGGTGGCAACCTTGCCGGACCCGGTGCTTTCGCAACCTCCGGTTCCACACTCGCTGGCGTCACCCTGCTGCCTTCGGCGTCACTCGCTGTGAACACCGCGAGCAGCACCATTGTCAACACGACCAATGGCGGTGTCATCAACGTGGCTCCTGCCATCGCCAGCCCGGTTTTGTTCCACGGCTTCACCAATCAGACGGCCGGCTCGCTGACGATCGGCGTCAACAGCACGGTGAACGTGGTCAACTTCCAGTCGCACGGCACCGTGACGGTGTCGCCCAGTGCGAACGGCAGCGACTTCACACAGCTTGTGAACACGGGCTCGGCTCCGATGGCCTTTGGTGGCGGCAGCCGGACCTTCATTGGTAGCCCAGCGACCGCTCCTCTCGGCACGGCGGGTGTTGACCTCAACGGTTTCAACGCTGTCGTCGCGGGAGGGATCTTTGTCAACAACGGCGTCGTCTTCGATGGCAGCCCCGCTGGCACAGCCGTGGTCGTCGCGGACTTCGGTGCACTGGTCAAGGGTGCAGGCCTCTTCGCGAACTCGCCGATCACCCAGAACGGTGGCGTCGTTCAGCCTGGCAACAGCCCCGGCTCGCAGAGCTACGGTCGTCTGAACATCGGCCCTGGTGTGACGAACAACGTGCTGTGGCAGATCAATGATGCCACGGGTGTCGCCGGTCCTGCCGGCGCCACGGGCGATCCTGTCGCGGGCTGGGGCCTCTTCAAGGCCGTCCGCCAGAACCCCATCACCGCATTCCCAGGTGATGTCAACTGGACCGCAACTGCGAACGCTGGCCAACAGTTCAACGTCAACCTGCAGACGCTCACGCTCGCCACGGTCGTTGGCACCGATGTCGCCGGCCCGATGGCCAACTTTGACAACACGCTGGCCTACAACTGGGCCTTCATCACCTACGCCAACGACTGGAACGGCCCGACTGACGACGCGCTGCTGACCGCGGCGACGCTCTTCAATCCCGGCCAGGTGGCCAACGATCTCAACGGTGGCAGCTTCTCGTTCGACCTCGATACGAACAATAAGACGCTGTTCCTCGTCTTTACTCCCAACCCCGTGCCCGAGCCGGCTCTGCTGCTGGTTCTGGCCGCCGGCCTCGGCGTGGCAATCCGCCGTCGCCGCTCGGTCTAATTGGACTCAAGGCATCTGCGAGAGGACCCGACATGACAACGAATCGGACACGATCGGCATTCACGCTGATCGAACTCCTGGTGGTGATCGCGATCATTGCCGTGCTGATTGGCCTGCTGCTGCCAGCGGTGCAGAAGGTCCGCGCCGCCGCAGCACGCACGCAGTGCCTCAACAACTTCAAGCAGATCGGCCTCTCGCTGCACTCGTATCACAACGCCTTCGAGCGTTTCCCTTCGGGGATGCAGGTGCCGACGAACTGGTACACGGCCCATCAGCGGCAGGTGCCGCCGCGCGGCTACACGGCGAGTGGTGCCCCGGTCGAAGGTGGCATCTACAGCTGGGTCTACCGCATCGCTCCCTACATGGAACTTGACAACGTCTACAACGCCTTCGACGTGAATCAGTCTCCGTTCTTCCAGTACTTGCCGAACCTACCGCAGACCGGCGACAACACCGTCAACGCCGTCACGGCCAAGACGATGAAGTGCCCGTCGGATCCGCGCGGTGATCTCGTCTGCCCCGACGCGGCCAACGACGGCTCGAACAAGAAGATCGCGCTGACCTCGTATTTTGGTGTTGTCGGCCGCAATCAGTTTCAGGAATCCCAGGGCCAGGATGGCATCCTCTATGTGAATGCCGCAGTCCGTATGCAGCAGATCACCGACGGCACCTCCAACACCGTGATGGTGGGCGAGCGACCGCCGTCCAACAATCTGCTTTACGGCTGGATGTGGGCCGGCGTTGGGGATCTGCCCAAGTTCGGCTCTGCCGACGTCGTCCTCGGTGTGCGAGAAAAGGTCGGCACCTTCCCCACGCCCGGCACGCAGCAGAGTGGTTTCGCCGTGCAGTCGGGCACGGACTTCTTCCGTCGCGGCGAAGTCACCGACCCGCAGAACCTCCACCGCAATCACTTCTGGAGCCTGCATCACGGCGGTGCCAACTGGTTGCTCGCTGACGGTAGCGTCCGCTTCATCACCTACGCTGCCGGCACTGCAGTCGTCGGCTCCTTCAACGGCATTCCCAACGTCACGCTGCTGGAGTGCATGGCCTCGCGCGCCGGCGGCGAAGGCACGACCCAGGAATAACTCTTCGAGGCTCCCATGCCGTTCTCCCGCTCGCTGATCCTTCTCACAATCCTGACCGCGGGCCTCTGTGGCTGCGGTCCGTCGAAGTCCGACAACGCATCCAATCCGGAATTGCAAGTCCCCGACGTGCCGCCAAGCACACGCACAACTCAGAGCCCGATTCCCCCGGCCAAGTAGGGTTTGGGGGCGGAGCGATTGTCGCGCGAATTACGAGCCGGAAGCGTCAGCGACGGTTATCGTCCTGCAAAGAACTTTACTGTGACGCGTATTCAGCATTCAGCAGCACTACCGCCCGGTTGAGGTTTCCAGGCGGGTGCGGCCGGCGAGGGTGATCATGCCGGCGTCCACCTTCAGCGTGTGGATCTGCGTCGCGGGGCGGAGTTGATTGGCATAAAAGCGGAACAGGCCCACCGGGCGGCCGTCGTGGCGATACCACGATACTTCCACATTCGCATCGTGGACCGCGTCGCGGATGCTCTCGAGCATCGACTGGGCACTCATCGGCAGCAGGCCCGCATGGAAGCCGACGATCTCGACGGCAATGACATTGGTGTCGTGCATTGGCAGCCAGACGCGGAGTTCGAGCCAGACCACGCTGCTCCAGAAGCCGTGACCGTAGGTGAAGCCGAGCTTGATGCGGTCGCCTTCGATGGCCAGACGCGGGGTGTGGCAGTTGTCCGGGAGCAGGCTGGCGAGGCCGCTGGTCCGCTCGCAGAACATTTCCTGGCTGAAGCAGTTCAGGTCGCCGGCCGCGAAGTTG
The DNA here is from genome assembly GCA_041736785.1 of Limnoglobus sp. Lineage (GTDB taxonomy): Bacteria > Planctomycetota > Planctomycetia > Gemmatales > Gemmataceae > JBGSSZ01. Next base: position 1,902 of record JBGSSZ010000296.1, on the reverse strand, counting down.
GCACTCCACTCCGGCTTGGTCCGGATGTCGTTTTGTAGATCCTGCACCCGCGTCATCAATATGGAGGAGCGTTCTGAGGTGGTGAGATACGAGCCCGTCACCGCGTGGGAGTAGAAGGTCGGGACCTGCTTGGCGAGCGCGCCGAGAGCCCCACCGGTGGTGAGTACGGCTGCCGCCAGAAGCAGCACTGCCCACAGCTTGGTTCGCCTGCGCATCGGGAATCCGTCACAATCGGAAGGATGCGAATAACCCACATGGGGTGCGGGGTCAACCGCAGCCGCCAACGCGGTGTTGGCAAGTGCGTTGGAACTGTGCCGCCTGTGTGCCGATAGCACAAGGGCTGTGCACAGATTAAGGAGCATCAGATGGCAGGGTCAGGCCGCACGAACCGGATTCTCCAAGTCGCCGGGCTCAGCGTGATGCTCGCGGGCACGGCCTTGGCCCAGTCCCCAGCGGATCTGCACGAGCGCAACCGCCAGGACGCGGCAATTGCACTGCAGAAGGCCGAAGCGAGCGTGACGGAGACGATCCTTGCCGCGGATGCCCTGTCCGCCACGTCCAAACTCAAAGCCGCGGAGCGGCTGCGGCAGGCCGTAGCCAGTCTGGAATTCACCACCATCGGCGAGGTCAAGCGGAAGGAACTGATGGCCCGGCTCGATGCCAAGATCGCCAGCCTGGAGGGGCGTGCGACGATCGTGCTGCCGCCCGAGGATGCCAGGAAGGTACGCGAGCAGGCTCTCGCGGCGATGGCGAATGCCAAAATCGAAACTGACGAAGTGACCAAAGGCTTGAAGAAAATCAACGAACTGCTGGAAGCCGGCAAAGCCACGGAAAGTGCCCGCGTAGTGACTGCTCTCGCGGCGAAGTATCCCGACAATCCGGCAGTGACCTCGCTGCGGGGGAGCAACCTGACGCAGAACAATCTCAAAGCCTGGCGCGAGATTCAGGATCAGTACGCGGAGGCGTGGGTTGCCGACCAGCGGAACATCATGGCCAGCGCCATCCCGGCTGTGCAGGACATCACCTTCCCGAACAAGGAGAAGTGGAAGGAACTCACCGAGCTTCGCCGCAATGCGATGCGGATCAAGCTGACCGAGCGCGAGCAGAAGCTCATCGAATCGCTGAACACGGTTGTCACCGTGATCATCAAGGATCGGCCGTTTCAGGAAGCACTGCAGGAGTTCTCGAATCAGATCAAGCAGGAAATCACACTGGATGTGAAGAGTCTGGAAAACGCCGGGCTCGATCTCAACAGCAGGACGAATTTCCAGGGCAACGTCAGTGCCCGCACGGCGCTGCGGGCTCTGCTGCAACCGCAGGGGCTGACCTATGTCGTGAAGGACGAGATCATTCAGGTGGTGACGCTGGAGAAAGCCGAAACCCAAATGCTGACCACGCGGTCGTACGATGTGAGCGACATCGTGGACGTGGGCGGGCAGTTCAGCAACGCGGTGCAGTGGGGGCCGAATCTGGCGTACCAGCAGACCATGCAGAACGCCGAGCAGATTGTGAACCTCATCAAGGAGTCGATCGACCCCCGCTGCTGGAAAGACAAAGGCGGCTTTTGCAGCGTGTCGTTCCACCTGCCGACGAAGAGCATCGTGGTGCGAGCGAGTACGGAAGTCCACGCGGCACTGGGCGGTGCCGTGGTCGGGAAGAAATAGTCGAAAACTCTTCATTGTTCGGTGTTCGGGACAGTGCGAGTCGCAATAATGGCATGAAGCCCGACCGGCGTGCTGCCCGATCACCGAACACCAGAATCCCGTTATGGCCATCGATGCCCGGTGCCCCTTCTGTTCCAAAGCCTACCGGCTCAAAGACGATCTCGTCGGCAAGAAAGTGACCTGCGCCAACAGTGATTGTCGCAAGATCTTCCCCGTGGTCGCGGTGCCGAACGCCCGC
>JBGSSZ010000290.1:0-3700 GCA_041736785.1 Limnoglobus sp. | reverse complement strand
CGACTCCCGCCGAACCGCACCAGTACGGCAGGCTCGTTCCTGATCTTCACGCCGGGCCGGGAGTGGATGGATGGCTTCAGTCTGAACCCGCCGCCGGAGGAGAGCCTGCTCGCGAAGGTGCCCGTGGAGGCGATCGAACTTCTCTGCGGGCCGGACAGCGTTATCCCCATCGATCGCAAGCTGTCGTTTCGCGATGTGCTGAAGCTGAAATATGACCAGCCGCTGGAGTTGTTCCCGTGGCTGCTGATTCTGGTGCTGATGCTGCTGGCGCTGGAAGGCTTCGTCGCGAATCGGTTTTATCGCAGCAAGGCATAGTGCGGCTGCGCTTGGAAACCGCCCTTCGCGCCCGAAGGTGTAAAACCGTTTCCTCGATTATTCCGTGGCAGTGCCACAATGAGGAATGATTACCAACATGGATGAACTGCTTGAGAAAGTTGACTCAGGATTAACATGCAATGAATCCACATGCCTTCATAAAGCGCGCCGATGTCAACCGTGACTTCATTCCGACCTGCAGCCAGCGTCGCGTCGCTGAGTTGTTCGACCCGCCAAGTCCGATGTGGGCAAAAAGCCGACTCAGGGATTTGAACCCTGGACCCCCGCTTTACGAAAGCGGTGCTCTACCGCTGAGCTAAGTCGGCATACACAAAAATCTATGGCCTTCCGACACGCCTCGGATTCGGCGACTCAAGGCTACACCCGATTCTACACCCGGCACGCCAAAAGGAGTCGCAAGTTTCCGCTCTGGCTTCACAAAAGCACCGGCCAACGGCGCAAGAAGCTCAAGCAAGTAAACTACTACATCGACACGGATGAGGCAATCGCACTCCAGCGTTATCGTGCGGAGTGGGATGACATCGTGGCTGGAAGCGAACCACGCTGGCGCTGGAGCCGCTGACGCTTGTGGAAACGATCAACAGCTTCCTCACCGCAATGAAGGCCCGGCAGAGATCGACCGACCTCTACGGTTCGGCCCCGAATTCGGAAAGCCATCTCGCCGCACGCTGCGGTTACTGAGCGCGGACAAGCCTTCGAGGTTCACTGAAGCCGTGGATCTGAGGATGCTGATCGATCAGGGGCTTCGGACACGGTGATTGCTCAGAACTGCCGCTGCGGGCGCTGGCCAAGCCTGGGTGGGTCAGGGAATCAACTGTTAGCCGGAGCAGTCGAGCGTCGCATGAAGGTTGCAGACGTAGTTCCGGTGTTCCTCGTCATCTGCCCTGGCATCGGTCCAGCTTGGCAGCGGTACTTGGAGTTTTGGGGCGACGAGCCGGAGCGAGGCGATTTCAACAGCGTGGGCCAAACGGGGCTGGGACTATTCGGGAAGAAACAAGACACTCTCCATTGCAAGGCGGATGTCCTGCTGGGCTCGCTCGTCACCAACCGGGTATGTGCCATTGAATTCGAAGAATCGTCCACCACGTTTCACAATCACCAGTTCGCAATGATATTGCCTGTTGCCCTCGCCTTCGGAATTGAACTGCGCGCTGTACGTGCGGCGAGCGGCAGGTAGTCCGCCAATCGTCAGGTCCTCCTCGACTTCACCAAGAGGCTTCCAATCCCCTTCCGGCGGCTGGCGCTGCTTCAGCAGTTCCACGGACGAGATCCCGTCCGTGTCGTCCGTGATGTGCACGCGCAGCCAAGCTGGAGGAAGCGAAGGGGAGGCTCGCTTGTATTTCACCAGCCTCCGTTCAGCCCGATGCTTCGGTGCTTCTGTCGAACGGGCCTGCATGACCCATTCCGCGGGCGGTGTGAAGCGCAAGCCGACCTGTTCGTCTACGAATTCTTTCCCGTCCTGGGCCAGCATCGGGAGGCCTGGGATCGCCTCGAACCGTTTTGGTTTCGGCGTCAGGGACCAGATGAGGATCACCCCGATGCCGAAGAGCACGGTCAGGGCGATCAGGGCGTGTTGAAGTTTTCTTGGCATCGGCGGGCTTTCAATAGTCGTTTTCGGTGACGCTTTCTCCGCCGTCCCGAGTGGCGATCGCCTTCCAGACGTCCAGTGACAAGTTGAACTGCAGCGCCCGGACCGAGCCATCCGCGAAGAGAAACATGCCCGCCGTCGGGTGCGGCGAATAGAAGTCGTACGGCGACGAGTAGTCGTTGTTGAGTTGATAGCGGCTGGTGCGGGCCATGGGCATGACCGGCGCCTCCTCGATGGCGGCGTAGAAGCTCGGCGAGTGCGGACCGGTGCGGGCTGTGCCATCAGTCATTGCGCCGGCCCACGGCGTCGGGCAGAAAATCGCAGCCCGCTCACCGACCGCGACCGTATGTGATGCGCCGTCCGGAATCTGTCCCATGCTGGTCCGGCTGTTGCGGTAGAAAATGCCATTGCCGCGATGCGGCCTCTCACCGATCAGGCCAATGTTGCCAAAGCAGGCGGCGTAGCTGTTGGTGGCAGCGTCACAGAGCGGCTGGTTCGTCATCGTCTGCACGGTCATGACGCCCGTGTAGGCATCCGCCGGGCAGACGTAGGTCCGCACCACCTGAGCCCGCACCTCGGCCATGAGGTCGTCTTCTACCGCTTTGTCCCATTGGATTTTCTCCGCCACGGCGGATTGCTCCAGATGCGGCAGGATGTAGGCGGCCCAGCCCCAGCCGGGTTGGCAATAGCGCGTCACACGGTGGTCGGGTTGTGCCACTTCGTCAAAGACATAGGCGGGGGGCAAATGGCCATGCTGGTTGTGATACTGGTGGAGAGCGATGCCCATCTGCCGCAGGTTATTCATGCACTGCGTCTGCTGTGCTGCTCCGCGCACTCGCTGCACCGTGGGCAGCAGCAGGCCCATCAGAATTGCGATGATGGCGATGACGACCAGAAGTTCCAGGAGCGTGAATCCGCGGCGCAGGGCAGGCATAGCAGACTCCAGTCGGGATCGATCCGGAATGAGCAGTGTATCATACTGACACTGCGGCTGCTCGGAAAAGGTCCGCGATTCGTTTGATCGATGAACTCGTGTCTGATGTCTGCGGATAGTAGCAAATGACGCGATTCTGATGAAGTTACAGTCGCGACAATTCATACGATAGGTTTTCTGATTGTTTTTATCTCAAGAAATCGACCACTGATTTCGTTGACTCTCATTTTTTTTTGATACGAAGGTTGTTAGGTAACGGTGGATTCCTCACTCATTTTCTTTTCATGATTGTAATGATTTCACCGTAAAACCTATCTTGAGATCACTTCATGCCCACTCCAAACTGGATCCGCAGTCTCTTTTCAAACACACATCGGCGTTCAGAGGTCACTCAGACACGTCGCAGGTCGAGGACCCGCCCGGCCAGGCACCTCTGGGGATTGGAGTGTTTGGAGAACCGTGTCATGCCCGTGGGTGGCCTGACCGTCGGGCCCAATATCAACACCAGCAAATCGAGCGGCGTCGAGGCTGAGACCACCATCGCGGTCAACCCGACCAATCCCCTGCACCTGTTTGTCTGCGACACGGGCGTCAACACGGGCCGCTTCAGCACCAACGGCGGCGCAAGCTGGTCGGTCAGCACCGGTCTCCCGTTTTCCGACGGCGACACCCAGGCGACCTGGGACACGTTTGGCAATCTGTTCATCACGCAGTTTGGCCAGGGATTCAATGACACTTGCGAGGTCTTGCTCAGCACCAACAGCGGCAAGTCCTTCATCAGCCTGGGCTCGATCACCGGCAGTGCCGGGTGCGATCAGCCATCGATCGCCGTCGGACCCGGC
>JBGSSZ010000273.1:0-1522 GCA_041736785.1 Limnoglobus sp. | reverse complement strand
AAATTCTTTCTTGCGCTTCGTCCGGGCGAAATCGTCACCGCGGTGCGCGCGAACAACACGCCAGGACTGCGTTCGGCCTATGACAAGATCCGCATCCGCCGCTCGATCGAATATCCGGTCGCGGGCGTGGCAGTCGCGCTGCGGCGCGAGGGCGATACCTTGTCAGATCTTCGCGTCGCCTTCACCGGCACCAATCCGCGGCCGGTTCTGGTTATCGGGACGCAGGAATTGTGCGGCAAACCACTGGACGATGCCTTCTACAAAGGTCTCGACGATCTAGTGCGCGACCAGGTGATGGCGATGAAGACCACCTTTACGCCCGGGCATTACCGCCGTCGCGTCGCCTCGGTGCTGGCGCGCAGACTGGTGACGACGCTGTTCGAGCAGGACTGACGTTACCCCGCCAGACGCAGCACGCGCTTCCAAGCGCGCTCATACCACGGCTTCGGTTCCTCATCGGCCAGTTGCAGGCCGACGGTCAGCGCGTGATCATCTTTCACGCGATGTACCACCAGCGCGACATCGCCCAGCCGGATGGTCTCGCCGGCATGCGGCGCACGGCCGAGCCGCTTCTTGAACAGCTCCGCCACAGTCATCGCCTGTTGCGAAGGCTCGGCCGCGATCCCGTAGATCTCCACCAGTGATCCGAGCGTGGTGTCACCGCCGATAAAGAAATCGCCCAGCAATTCCGGATCGGGTGAGGACGGCGGCGGCAGATTGGCGAAGAAGCGGTCGAGTGACGTCGCCTTCTCCTGCGGCGCGAGCAGAAAGACGTGGTCGCCCTCATGCAGGCCGCGCGATTCCTCCGGAGTCAGAACCTTCTCGTCACGAATGACCAGCGCAAGCTTCGCCCAGGACGGCAGAATGCCGCCGCGCAGATAGGGGCTTCCGGACGTCACTCGATAGCCGACCAGTTCCTGCGCGCGCTGACCCGGCAGATCCAGTTCGATGCGCGGCTGGAACGTATCGAGCCGGCGTTTGGCAATCCGCATCTTGCGCGCGACGTAGGGCACGCTCCAGCCCTGAACCAAGAGCGACACAACCACCACGACGAAGCCGACGTCGAAATAGAGCTGGCTGTTCGGCAAGCCGACCAGAAGCGGAATCGAGGCCAGGAAAATACCGACGGCGCCGCGCAGGCCGACCCAGGAAATGAACGTCATTTCGCGAAAGCTGAACTGAAATGGCGTCAGACACAGGAACACGGCGACCGGACGCGCCACCAGGATCAGAGTCGCTGCGATGGCAAGCGCCGGCAACAACCGGTCCGGCAGCGATGCCGGCCATGCCAGCAGACCGAGCAGCACGAACATCACGATCTGACCGAGCCAGGTGGCGGCATCGAGAAATGCGACGATCGTGGAATGGGCGCGCTTGACCCGATTGCCGACCATGAGTCCGGCGAGATAGACCGCAAGAAAGCCCGATCCATCGACCACCGCCGCGACGCCGAAGGTCACCACCGCACCGGTCGCGGCGAACGGCGCGTGGAGCCCCTGCGGCAGCGTCAGGCGGTTCAGCA
>JBGSSZ010000259.1:0-8236 GCA_041736785.1 Limnoglobus sp. | reverse complement strand
GGCGAGCAACCCGGGAGCACCGCTCGAGGTATGCCGCACCACGACGGCGTCGATGCCCATCGCGGCGATGTTGCGGGCGGTGTCGATCAGCGTCTCGCCTTTGCTGGTGCTCGAGCCGCCGGGCGAAAAATCCTGCGTCTCTCCGCCCAGACGGCGGGTGGCGAGCGCGAAGCTGATCTTGGTGCGGGTGCTGGGTTCGAAGAAGAGATTGATGATGAGCTTGCCGGCGAGATCGGACCGCTTGGGATGCTCACGCCCCACGCCACGGAACTCTTCCGCCCGGTCGAGCAGAGCCGTGATCTCGTCGGCGCTGAGGTCTTCGAGGCCGAGCAGATGCTTCATGCGGTCATCATAGGATCGCGTCAGTCTTTCGACTTCAGTCCCGCACCGTTGACGGCGATGATGCGATAGTTGCCCCCGCTGCCGGGGTGGGTGTAGGTCATTTTCGGCAGCGGTAACTCGGGCGTATCGTGATAGCTGCAGCCCTGAAAGCACGGCCGCGGAATTGTAGCGGCCTTCTGTGGCAGCCGGGCGATCTCGCGGCCATAGCGTTCGATGATGAACCCACTCAGGCCGCTCTCCAGATCGGCGACCGCTTCCCACGTCAGCGTCGTTGTGTTGTTGACAGTGTTGATGGTGATGGCGAGATTCGTCGGGGCCGGCGGTGGTGTCGTGTCTTTGACCAGGGCGGTCTTCACGTATTCCTGATACGCCGCAGCGACTGTTGCATCCGGCAGCCAACTGCCATCGAGGACGGTACCACCCTCGAGCCCGATCTGCTTCAGTGGCAGTCCGGGCTGCGCGGGAAGCCTTCGACGCAGGCAGGCATTGAACCAGGGGATCGCGAGGTAGCGGGAGTTGCCGCACTCGTGGCCCGTGATTGGATCGACGGCCAAAGCGAACGGGGCATTCTTCGCGCGGAAGTGTTTGTGCATGGCGACGCTGCCGCTGTAGGCGACGGCGAAGCGTTTATCGTCCTTCTCCTTCGCGCCGGGGTTCGCCACGACAGGGATGCCGTATGTGGCATTGGGATAGTCGAACGGAGCGAACTCTTTGGCGTCGCGGCCGAACGCGGTTCCCGAACGCAGCCAGCAGGCGACACTCCGTTCGGGATCGCTGGCCATCATCAGGCTGCACCAGACTCCGCCGCCCGAGTGCCCCCAGAGGCACCAGGGGATGGTGCTGATCTCGGGTCGATTGGCGTCGACGGCGAACTCATTCAGGCACTTGAGAAACGCCGCCCGTGAGCCCTTGCGCGGATCGCACCAGAGCCGGCAGTCATCGCTATCGCTTTGATGGAAACGTGGAGCGAGCAGGGCACAGTCCCACTTGGCCGCGAGAGCCTGCCAGTGCAGATCGTAGGCGGCCTGCTCGCCGCTCTTGCAGGCTCCGCTGCCGCAGCCGTGCTGATGCACAATGATGCCGCGGAGGCGTTGGGGGGTTTCTGGCACCCAGAGTGTGTAGGTGACCGCGAGCGACAGCTCGCCTGGCTTCTTGGAAGCGTTGTACTTGATGACATAGTACTTGCCGGCGGATTCCACTGCATCGCTTGGTGAGGGAATCGTCGGCTGGCGAGGTGTGGCCGTCTTGGTGATGTACGGGTACGAGTGGTATTCCGAGTGAGGCTTCATCACGGCGCGGACCATGAACCCGACGGCGGACGACGCCAGCAGGATCAGGAGAGCAACGATCGCCCAGCGTGAGATGCGTGGAGGCATGGGGAAACCTCGCGAACGGGAAAAGCCCCGTGGTGCAGGCACCACGGGCTTCGTTGTAGCACAAAATCGCCGACTACTCGAGGAGCAGATTCGATTCCCAGCCGACGCGTTCGGCGCTGGCGCGGAGTTTCTCGAGAGCACGGTTCTGAATCTGGCGGACACGCTCCTTGCTGATGCGGAGGAGGTGACCGATCTGGCGGAGGCTGTGAGTGCCGCTGCCGGTGAGACCGAAGCGGAGATCGAGCACTTTCCGCTCGCGGGGGCGGAGGTTTTCCATCAGGAACTTGAGAGCTTCCTGGCGTTCGTTGTTCTCGTGCAGCGTCAGGGTCTGCGTGTCGGGCATCGCTTCGGTGAGCTTGAAATCGCTGTCGTCATCGAGAACGGCATTCAGGCTGACGGGAGTGCGGGTCGCGGTCTGCAGATGGTTGAGATGCTCGAGGCTGCTACCGGTGCGTTGGGCCAATTCCTGCGGGCTCGGTAGATGCTTGCCGCCGTGAGCAAGAGCTTCGCTTTCCTGCTGCAGGAGGCCGAGCTCCTGCAAGTGGTGCGGGCTCAGACTGACGAGGTGGCTCTGCCGGGCGACGGCGATCTGCAGCGTCTGGCGGATCCACCAGGTGGCGTAGGTCGCGAGGCGGGTGCCGTGGCTCACGTCGAAGCGGTCGATCGCCTGCATGAGGCCGCAGACGGCTTCCTGCAGCAGATCGGTGTAAGCGAGGCTGTGGTGGCGGAACCGCTTGGCCACGTGTGCGGCGAGCCGGATGTTGGCACTGGCGAGCCGATGCTTGTAATGAACGTAGCGATCGTGCAGCCGGCGAACGGCCGTCACATCACGGCGGTCTTCGGTCACGTGCTCTTTGATGAACTGAGCCATGGGCCATGGCTCAAGTGGCGGCTTGGCAGCCCGGAGCTCAGGGAAATGCCGCAGCATCACTCGGGCGAGTTCCGTCTTGCAATCCCAGAAGCTGGTCAGTAATTCCCGCTCTTCCTCCGGCGTCAGCAAATCCGATGAGAAGGTGGTCAGAGAAGGTTCTTCGAGAACTGCTGTCGGCGAAGTCCGCTTCCGTCTGGCCGTCTTCATGATATCCCCCATCCAACATCGAAAAAGTAAACTGGCAGTTAATAACGTGCTGCGTTCAAGGGACTTACAGCGAGCTTCCGTCGCGGATTGTGCGACGATGGCGGAGGCCGCGGTCTTGCCATAAATGACGGTCCGACCGGAATGTTCGTCGTGAAAAGCTCCCGGGGAAGCTCGCAACGATTTCGGTCGGGCAGTATTCGGCAGCGGCCGTCAACGCAACTGTATGAAGCTTTGGGGAAGTCCCCCCGTCAAGCCCCTTGATTCTAGACGGTCCAAAAATCGATATCAAGCATTTAATCTGAGGATTGTCGGATTTTCTCCAACTTTCTCACATTCTTGCTCGTCGAATCGGCTCCCCGTTGGTGCAACTCCGACTGAATCGTCAAAATGCGGGTTTCACGCGAGAAATAACGTCCCCAATTCACGCATCCTGTTCTAGGATGGCCCAACAACCGCAATGATCATTCCGACAAATGCCGGACTGGGGAGGTGCTGCATGTTGGAAATCTCCGGTCTGGCTATGGAAACTGATCGTGCGTACGCCACTCAGCCTGTGATGACGACCACTCGATATCGATGTGCCGTGTTGCTTGTCGATGACGAGCCTGCAATCCTTGCACTGCTGTCTCAGCAGTTGGGTGACGAATTCGACATTCTGACCGCCTGCACACTCGAGCAGGCGCGTGCGGTCATCAATCGCCAGCCCATCGATATTGTGCTGACCGATCTTCAGCTCGACGACGGCTCGGGAATTAACTTGCTGGAGTGGGTCAAGCAGGCGTCGCCGCGCAGTGCCCGCGTGCTGCTTTCGGGCACGGCCCGCGTCGAAGACGCAGCCGAGGCGATCAATCGTGCCCTCGTTCACCGCCTTCTGCTCAAGCCCTGGCGACCCGTCGATCTGCTCGACAATGTCCGTAGTGTCGCCCGGGCTCTGCTGCTCGAACGCAGCCACGAGCAGCTTCTCGACGACTATCGCAAGCTGAACACCGAGCTCGAAGACCGTGTCACGGCCCGCACCGGTGAACTCGGGCATGCTCTGCAGCAGCTTGAGCTCAAGAATCTGTTCCTCGAGAAGATGGCCCTGACCGATTCGCTGACTGGCATGCCCAATCGGCGAGCCATCGAGCTGATCGCCCGCAAGGAACTGCTCCGCCGCACGCGGACGCCTTCGCCGATCACGCTCGCGGTCATCGATGCCGATCATTTCAAGGACATTAACAGCGCCTACACCCTCACCGGCGGGGACCACGTGCTGGTCTGCCTCAGTCGCATCCTGCAGGCCACGATCCGCGGTAGTGATTCGGTGGGTCGCATCGGAGGCGAAGAGTTCCTGGTAGTCGCACCCTACACAGACATCGCTGGTGCGGAGGCTCTGGGCGAACGCCTGCGGGTCGCGGTGCTGCAGAACCCGATGAACTATCAGGGCAATGCCATCGCGTTGACAGTCAGTGTGGGTGTGTCGGTGGCGGAATCGGGGACACTGGTGGGCTACGAGGCACTGCGGGAGCTTGCCGCGGCGGCTCTGGTACAGGCCAAGCTCGAAGGTCGCAACCGCAGCGTGCTGCAGGTGGCGACACCCGGTTCCGGTTCGGGGCACCATGCCGCTTTGGGTCCGGACCTGACATAGTCACAACAATTTCGTAGCCTTCCTGTGGTTCCATTTCTTTTCACAGGGAGGATTCCGATGCGAGTGCTGGCACTGATGCTTTGCGTGACGGTGGTTGCGGTGGCCGAAGACAAGAAGGCCCCCGCGATGCCGACGGGCAACTGGACGCACGAAGGCGACGGCGCGACCGTTCGCTTCCGCTTCAAAAAGAACGACAAGCTCACCGTCGTGGCCAAAATCGGCGAGGCGTCAGTCACCTGCGACTGCACCTGCACCATCGCTGCGGATGGCACCATCAAAGCCAAGATCACCGAAGTCACGGCGAAGGGGGATTTCCCCGAACTGCCCAAAGCTGATGTGGAGATGTCGTTCAAATTCACCGTGAAAGGCAAGACGGCGAAGTTGAGCGAGTTCAAGTCGAAGGACCTCGAGCATGCGAGGGACATTGTCGAGGGCGAATACGAATCGAAAGTGGACTGACGCCGGCGAGACTGTGGATTGTTCCCGAGACACCGGCGGCTCCCGCCGGTGTTTGTCCGCGCCCGGCAAGATGTGCCGCTTTATTTTTGGCGTTCTTTCCTAGAATGCCAGAGACATGCCTGTTTCCCCCGCAGGATGCAATGGAGCGATGCGAAATGTCCCGTCCTTCCGCGTTCACCGGGCCCTATAACCGGGCAATTCTCGAAGATGCATTTGCCCGCTATTCGCAGGATCGCGACAGTGTGGATGCCACCTGGCAGGCGTTTTTCGCCGGGATGGAGTTTGGTGGTCGCAGCCTCAGCACAGGGTCCGACCCGAGCTCCGAGACACGCCGGCAGATCGGCGCGGTCCGACTCATCAATGCCTTCCGCGATCTCGGTCACCTCGCCGCCCACATCGATCCGCTCAGCGAGTCCCCGCCCGAAATCCCCTGGCTGATCAGCACGGAACGATTCAAGCTCACCGACGACGACGGCGATGAATACGTCGACGCCAGCATGATGTCGGGGATGGACAAGCCGATCAAGTTCCGCGACCTGCACGAAGTTCTCAAAGCCACCTATTGCGGCACTGTCGGCGTGGAATACATGCACCTGCAGGACATCGCTGCCCGCAAGTGGCTCGAAGACCGCATGGAGCCGACGCAAAACAAGCCCCAGCTTCCGCTGCGGCTGCGGCTGCGGACCCTGATGACACTGCATTGGGCCGAACTCTTCGAGAAGTTCCTGCACCGCAAGTATGTCGGGCAGAAGCGGTTCTCCCTCGAAGGAGGCGAGACGATGCTGCCCATGCTCGACGCGATCGTGCAGAAAGCACCATCGCTGGGGCTGCAGGAGATCGTCATCGGCATGGCCCACCGCGGCCGGCTCAACCTCCTCGCGAATCTCCTCCAGATGCCCTTCAGCGAACTCTTCAACGAATTTGAAGACCGCTACCTTCCCGATCAGTGGGACGGCGACGGCGACGTGAAATACCACATCGGCGCCAGTTCGGACATCACCACCGCGGATGGCGGGAAGGTACATATCAGCCTGACGCCGAACCCCAGCCACTTGGAGATCGTGAACCCCGTGGTCGAAGGGCGCGTGCGGGCCAAGCAGCGTCTGCACAATGACACCGACCGCAGCCGCGGGATGCCCTTGCTGATCCACGGAGACGCCGCCATGGCAGGGCAGGGGGTCGTCGCCGAGACCTTCAACATGGCCAACCTTGCCGGCTATCGCACCGGCGGAACGCTGCATCTCGTGGTCAACAATCAGATCGGCTTCACCACCAACCCCCGCGACGCCCGCAGCACGCAGTACTGCACCGACATCGCCAAGTTTGTGCAGGCACCGATCTTCCATGTCAACGGCGATGATCCCGCCAGCGCGGTGATGGTCGCGGAAATGGCACTCGAGTTCCGGCAGCAGTTCAAGCACGACGTCGTGATTGACATGGTCTGCTATCGCAAGTGGGGCCACAACGAAGCGGACGAGCCGAGCTTCACGCAGCCGGTGGAGTACGCGAAGATCAAGCAGAAGGAGAGCGTGACCACGATCTATTCGCGGAAGCTGGTCGCGGATGGTGCGATCACGCAGGAAGAAGCCGACGCGATCGTCGATCAGTTCGGTCAGAAGTTGGAAGAGGAGCTGAACGCCTTGAAAGCCCAGCCGCCGCATTACAAGGGGATGCACGGCTACACGGGCCTTTGGAAGGGGCTCCGCAAGTCGTACGACCACACCCCGGCCCCGACCGCTGTGCCGGCTGCCACGCTGGAGCGGATCGCCGACCGCATCGCCACCGTGCCTGAGGGGTTCAATCTTCACGACAAACTGGTGGGATTATTGAAGCAGCGACAGGACGCAGTGCGCGAGCGGAAGCCCATCGACTGGGGCACCGGTGAGGCTCTGGCCTTCGGTTCGCTCGTGCTCGATGGCCACGGTGTACGACTGAGCGGTCAGGACTGCCGTCGTGGCACCTTCAGCCATCGCCACGCTTTCGTCTATGACGCCGAGGATGGCACGCCCTTCTGCTTCCTCGCCAATCTCGACCCAGGCCAGGCTCCCTTTGATGTGGTCAACAGCCACCTGAGCGAAGCCGCAGTGCTCGGGTTCGAATACGGCTACTCGATTGACGACCCCAACTCCGTGGTCATCTGGGAGGCTCAGTTCGGCGATTTCAACAACGGGGCTCAAGTCATCATCGACCAGTTCATCACCAGTGGTGAATCGAAGTGGAAGCGCTCGAGTGGCCTCGTCATGCTGCTGCCTCACGGCATGGAAGGCTCCGGCCCCGAGCACTCCTCCGCCCGCCCCGAGCGCTTCCTGCAGATGTGCGCGGAAGACAATATGCAACTGTGCAACTTCACCACGCCGGCCAACTACTTCCACGCCTTGCGGCGGCAGGTCAAACGGGACTTCCGCAAACCACTGATCGTGATGGCTCCCAAGTCGCTGCTGCGGCATCCGATGGCCGTTAGCACGGTCGAGGATTTCACCGATGGCCGCTTTCAGGAAGTGATCGACGACAACACCAACCCCGACGGTGTCCGGCGACTGTTGCTCTGCAGCGGCAAGGTCGCCTACGACCTGATCGCCGAGCAGATGAAGCGGAAGACCGATCAGGTGGCCGTGGTCCGGTTGGAGCAGGTCTATCCCTGGCCCGAAGAGCAGTTGAAGGCGGTCTTTGCGAAGTACCGCCGTGCGGTGGAATGGAAGTGGGTGCAGGAGGAGAGCCAGAACAACGGCTCGTGGTTCTTCGTTGAGCCGCGGTTGCGGGCCATGGGCATTCCGATCGAGTATGTCGGTCGTGACGCGAGTGCCAGCCCGGCTACCGGGAGCAACTACATCCACCAGCACGAGCAGGCCCAGTTGATGGAGCAGGCGTTCACGGCGAGTGGATCGTTTGCTGTCGGCGTCGGTCGCCGATCGGTGAACGGCGCGGCGACCGTCAAGAACGGCCTGCCGGTCTGAGTCTTCTTTCTCCCTGCACGAGGCAGATATGGCGATTGATGTGAAAGTCCCGTCGGTTGGCGAGAGCGTCACGGAAGGCCGCATCGCGCGCTGGATCAAGAAAGACGGCGAGGCGGTCAAGCCGACCGATGCGATTTTCGAGCTTGAAAGCGACAAAGCCGCTCAGGAGGTCTATGCTCCGGTCGCGGGCGTTCTGCACACGCTGGTGCCGGAAGGCGAGATCGTGAAGATCGGTCAGGTGGTGGCCAATGTTGACCCCGCCGGGAAAGCGACCGCGAAGCCCCAGTCACCCAAGCCCGATACGCCGAAGGCACCCAAAGCCGAAGTGAAGCATCAGCCGGCGGAGCCCGACGACGACGGCAAGCCCGATGTGATTCTCTCTCCCGCCGCACGCGTGCAG
>JBGSSZ010000205.1:0-4682 GCA_041736785.1 Limnoglobus sp. | reverse complement strand
GATATTGTCGATCCCCAGCACGATCTCCATCAGCGACAGCGTGATCAGACCAAGGCCCATGGCCAGCCACGATGAATCCACAAGATGCTGCACAGTGAGCTCGCGGATCTCTTCGATGGCGACAGGTTCTGTCACGCCTTCGAGCAGGAGCTCCTTGGTGATGGCCTTACCGCTCAGGTGCGATTTATTCTCCAACTCGATGATCGCTTCCATGCGATCCTGCTTGGGGATGAAGCTGATGGAGCGGAGTTTATCGAGCTTCAGGTCCATGACGCCGTACTCGGCTTCGATGCGGAAGATTTGGCTGACGCATTTGGCTTCGCGGGTAATGCCGTCGGTGCGTTCGATTTTCACAGCGAACGCGGCGGACTCGATGGCGGCCGCGGGGGCGTGAGGTTCACCTTCGCCGCGGGCGGAGAGGATCACGGCGAGAAACGCGGCGGCGAAGGCCAGAATGCGGGTCAGGCTCATAGCGAAATGGTATGGAGTATCGCCAATCGCGCCAAACTCTCCATTCGATTCAACCCGCATGCGCCGAAGAGCCGATAGAACCGGAGATCGCACACGCTGGAGTTCGCTCATGGCCCGACGGATCCTCGCCCTGACTTCGGCTGTTGCCTGGGCTTCACTCGCCCAGGCCCAGGTTCCGGCATTTATTCCCGGTTCGCCGCCAGCAGCCAATCCGGCCGGAGGCATCATCACGCTGCGCACTGCGGGCCAGCCCGAGCGACGCGTCCAGATCCTCAAGACCGAGAAACTCCCTGACGGCAAAGTGCTGACCGAGGTCCGCGATATCGCCACTGGGGTGGTCTTCACGATCGCGGATACCAAGCCGCTCGCGCCGAACCTGCCGATGGCAACTCCGGCTCCGCAGACTCAGCCCGCGACTCACACGACGACCCATCTCGGCAGCAACCTGCCACAGGCTCGATCGCGAACCAGCGACCCGCTGCTCGGCGGCACCGTGATGCCGCAGACTCAAACACAGCCTCAGCCGCAGGAATATCCCTCGCTGCTCGGCAAGCTGCGTCAGCAGAGGCAGGACGCCCAACCCGCCGTGCCCGGCAAACAGTCGGCGATTTCCAAAGCACTCCTGGGCAGCCATGACACACCCCGCCAGCCTTTGCCCACGCTCGCAGGTCGGCTGACCGAAAACAGCTCATCCCCATCGACTCCGAGGCCCACTTACAACTCCCGAGCCGCAGTGTTCGGCGGTGGCTCACAGTCGGTCGAGACGCCCACACTCGCCAGCAAGCTCTTCGGCGACAAACCGATTGTCACCAAGCCGGTGACCCCGTCGCGGTTCCAACCGCAGCCGCAGCAGCAGGTGCACTCGAACATCATTCGCCCGGCCGCCGTGGCAACGACGCCGCCGCCGCGGATTGCGGTGAAGCCGGAGCCGGTGATGACTACGCCACCGCAGCAGGTGCTGCAGCAGGTGGAGTCGCTGGAGCCGATCCGCACCGATCCCACGGAGCCGAACTTCCAGGTCGTGCCCGTGAAGGCGATGACCATGAAGCAGATCGAGGAAATCGTGCGGGAGCTTCGCTCGAATGCCCGGCCGACGCATCGGCTGGAAGCCGCGGATGCACTGGCTGCCAGTCCGATGGCAGGAATGATCGAAGTGCGGCAGATCATTGCAGAGGCCAGCTACCGCGATCCCGTGCCGGTCGTGCGGGCCCACTGTATCGAGATCCTCGCAAAGATGCAGTACGACGAACCCAACTACCGCAGCTATGTGGAGAGCCTGATCAACGACGAGGAGCCCGCGGTTCAGCGGGCCGCCCGTGCCGCGATGCGGTGAGCATCAGCGGAAGTTGTGACTGCCGGCTCCGAGGGCTCCCATAAACGAAGTGATGCTGTGAGTCGCGTACAGAATCACACTGACCAGTGTGATGCAGATCGGGCCGGCCACGCCCCTGTCTGCGGCACCAATCAGGCTGTAGAGATTGAGCAGGACGAGCAGTCCCGAGAACACCGCAGCGATGATCGTGAGAATACGTCCGTAGGTACGGAGTTGCAGCAAACCGATTCCGCCGCCGATATAGACACCTGAGAAGAGCAGTGCTACCACACCGCAGCCGATGACCACGCCCCCCGTCAGCCATCCGGCTCCCGCGATCGCAGCACCGGCAGCGGCGTTGTTGTTCGCCTGGGCATTGGGATTGAGCCCGACATTCGGTCTGGGATTGCCAGGGAAGCCGCGAGGGAAACCCGGCGGATTGGCCGGTGCGACTGCGGGGGGTGCCTTCGCCACACCACGTCCCAGACCGGTAATCGCATCGACGACCACGCTGCCGGCAACGATGAATCCGATGCCGCAGATCAGCGAGAAACCACCGAGGATGAAGCCCATCACCGCCGAGGTGACGCGAACGCCCTGCCCTTCGCTGGTGTTACCGCGGAACCGCTTCGGCTTGCGGCGTGGGCGGTCGAAATCGTCGTCATCGCGCCGCGAGCTTCGCCGACGCGGACGATCATCCTCGTCATCTTCTTCATCGCGGCGTGAACTCCGCCGTCGCACCGGGCGATCATCGTCGTCGTCATCGTCATCGCGTCGGGCACTGCTGCGGCGCATCGGGCGATCATCGTCGTCCTCTTCATCGCGGCGACGCCCGACCGGTTCGCCGCTGTCCACACGCGATTTCGTCACCGCGGGCACAGACGGCTTCGTGCCCGGCTTGCGGGCACGAAACACACGCTGACACGTGGGGCATTCCACATCCGTGCCGAGGTCAGCCGGGTCCACCGAAAGCTGGGTCTTGCACTTCGGGCAGGGTTCGATGGTGATGGGTGCGTTCTGCTTCGGCGGAGACGGGGGCAGCGGCGGCGGGGCCTCGCCCGGAATCAGAAACTGCGACTTGCACTTCGGGCAGTTGCTCGTCTTCCCGGCCTTGTCGTCGGTGACCGTGAAGGTCGCGGAGCAACCGGGGCAGGCAAAGCGGATCATCGCGGCAAACCCATACGCGGAAGAACTATTAGTGTTCCCTCAATCCCGGGCTTTGACAAGACCGATTTCAACCTGTCAGCGAGAAAAGCGTGCGGGCATTGGCGGTTGTGACGCGGCCGATCTCAGCCGGATCGAGCCCGCGGGATTTGGCGATGCACGCGGCCGTGTGACGCACAAACGCAGGTTCGTTCCGCTTGCCACGCTCGGGCACCGGCGCCAGATACGGGCAGTCAGTCTCCACCAGCAGCCGATCGAGCGGCACCACCTTCGCCAGTTCGCGGAGGTTTGCGGCAGTGTTGTAGGTGATCATCCCGGCGAACGACACGTAGAGCCCCATCAGCAGGCAGGCGTGCATCGAGTCAGCGTCGCCGCAGTAGGAGTGCATCACACCGCGGACGGGGCCGTGCCGGTCGAAATCGGCCTTGAGCATGCGGACTGTGTCCGCCTCCGCTTCGCGGCAATGGATCACGAGTGCCTTCTTCAGCTTGCGGCTCAGGGTGAGGTGGCGGGCGAAGTATTCTTCCTGCAGCGGGAACGGTGTGCGATCCCAATAGCGGTCGAGCCCGGTCTCGCCGAGCGCAACGACTTCAGCCCGATCGGCCATCTCTAGGATTTCGTCCCAGTCACCGGGCTTGGCCTCGGCGGCGCTGTTGGGCTGAATGCCCACGGCGACCGTGGGCGAGAGGAGCAGACTGGCCTGACTGCTGGAGGCATCGATACCGACGGCCAGCACACCAACGAGCCCGGCGGCGGTGGCCCGTGCCATCACCGCCGGAAGATCGTTGTGAAAACGCTCATCGAACAAATGAGCGTGCGTGTCGAAGAGGATCAAGGGCGACCGAACGGGTTGGTTGTGGCGCTCGGGTCTGTCGGCTGACCCGCGCGGCTGGTGTTGGCTTTGATCTCATCAAGCCACTTCCGCCAGGCCTCTTCGCGGTTCTTGCGGTCGGCGTTTTCGCGGTCGATCGCACTGCTGCGGACCTGCACCGTACCGTCAGGCTTCAGCATCAGCACCTCGACATCCGCTTCGTCCACGATATCGCGGTCGCCGACGCGAGTGCGGGTCTTGCCCCCTTCAAAGTCGACGAGCAGCGTGTCGGTGCTGAAGTCGACGAGCAGACCCTTGGGCTGATCGCGAACTTTCCAGAATGTGTACTTGGGCAGTTCCTGGAGGATAAACTGCACCTTTTCCGAGGACCACATCGGCAGAGTCACGAGCTGTTTCTTGCCGATATATTCGCCGCGATTGACGGGGACTTCGGCGACGACCCAATAGCCGGCGGGCTCGGACTTGCCGCTGTCGATGGGCACCCGCTCGATCCAGTTCTGGAACTGCATCACGGGGAGTTCGCCGTTTTTGTTGTCGAGCCAGTTGACCATGTTCGAGTCGCGGAAGTCGCGGCGGATGCGCTCGGCATACTCGATCGGATCGCCGGCGTAGAGGTTGTAATCAAAGGGCACGTTCACCTGATTGGCGATCGTCACCCACGGGCCCCAGAGCACTTCCTTCTTGGCGTCGTCGGGCCGGGCCACTTCGCGGTCCTTCTTGAAGTTCGGATTCTTCATCTTGATGCGGATCCGATACTGATACGTGAATCCGGGGCGGATATCGACGTCGAGAAAGCGCAGGAGCATGTGCTCGAGTTCGGGCATGTTGGCGGGGACGACGGGTCCGGCTGAGCCGGGGAAGCCGCGGTCTTCACCCGCTGGTGCGCCGCGTCCGCCGGGGGGA
>JBGSSZ010000159.1:0-7535 GCA_041736785.1 Limnoglobus sp. | reverse complement strand
GCTTGTGCAGGCTGTCCCACGACGCATCGCGGCTGAGGATGGCGTGATCGCGCGAGATGTGCAGATTCAGTCCCAGCATCGGCCGTTCGACATCCACGCTCGGTCGGGCACCGGTCATGTCGCGGAACTGATCGCAGATGGCATCTTTGACGCGGCGGGCGGCATACTGCGAGTGCGTCATCGCCGAGTCGCGAACGTTGCTGTCCACCGCAAGCGTCTGTGCCGGCGAGGTGTACTGCCGCCAGTCGACCGACCGCACACCGTCGTAAAGCTCATCGGGGTGAGAGCAGTCGAACTCCACGATCGGCTGAAGGATGCGCACGGCAGTGCGGCACCAGAGGCTGGCGCGATAGAGCACGGCAAGATCGCCGCGGAAATAAACACCGCCGCGACCGCGTTCGACTTCGCTGGCATCGAGCGCCGTGAGCTCATCCGCCAGGATGCGCTCAAGCCCGCGGGCACAGGTGGCGAAGTAATGGGTCATTTCAGGCTACTTTTTCGCCAGTATCAGCAGCGTGAACACGCCCACGCCGGCGAGGACAAAGCTGAAGCGGATCAGGCGTTCGATGAACCAGACCTGAATGGCCTGGCTGACGGTGACGCGGAGCAGGGCAACGTGCAGCACCGTCGCGGCGGTGAGGCTGACGGGCAACCCCGCCAATAAACCGACGAGCCAGACCTCCCATGGCGGGAAGCCCGCGGCGTTGTAAAGGGCCCTCAACGCGGCCAGGAAAATCGCTTCCACCACAAACCAGATGAACGACGTCGCGATCACCACACCGATGGCAGTCGGCAGCTTGGGCCGCGGCAGTCCAGCCAATCGGCACGAGAGCAGGAACAGTCCCACGAACACGCTCAGCACTGCGGCCAGCACCACGAGCAGCGCAATCAGGATGGCCGCTTTCACGCTGCCTCGCTCGGAGCCGGGAAGTGCGTGCAGAGTTCTTCGACCGCCTCTTTCACTTTCGCGAGTCGGGCGTCATCAGTGTGCTCGGCGAGTACCATGTGAATCCAGCCCGCGATGTTGATCATCTCGGCTTCTTTCATGCCACAGGTCGTGAGTGCCGGGGTACCGATGCGGATGCCGCTCGGATCCAACGGCTTGCGCGGGTCGTATGGAATCATGTTCTTGTTCACGGTGATGCCGGCTCGGTCGAGGGCCGCTTCCGCCACTTTGCCGCCGATGCCATACTTGGTGAACACATCGACCATCATCAGGTGGTTGTCGGTGCCGCCGCTGACGATCGGGCAACCATAGCTTTGCAGAGTCTGAGCGAGGGCCTGGGCATTGGCGATGACCTGCCGCTGGTAGGCAATAAACGACGGCTGAAGTGCCTCGCCGAACGCGACGGCCTTGGCGGCGACGACGTGCATCAGTGGTCCACCCTGGCAGCCGGGGAAGACGGCACTGTCCAGCTTCTGTGACCATGCCGCTTTGCACATAGCGAGCCCCGAGCGCGGTCCGCGAAGCGTCTTGTGCGTGGTGCTCGTCACGAAATCGGCATACGGCACGGGATCAGGATGCAACTTCGCCGCCACCAGCCCTGCGATGTGGGCCATGTCCACCATGAAGATCGCGCCGGTCTCGTGGGCGATCTCGGCGAACTTGTCGAACTCGATGTGCCGCGAATACGCGCTCGCCCCGGCGATGATCAGCTTCGGTTTGTGCACTTTCGCGAGAGCGTTGACAGCGTCGAAATCGATGCGGTGCGTGTCCTTCGTCACAGGGTAGCCGACGGGCTTGAAGTACTTGCCGCTGATGTTCAGCTTCATGCCGTGAGTGAGGTGACCGCCATGGGCGAGGTCCATGCCGAGGATGGTGTCGCCAGGCAAGAGTGTAGCGAGCAGCACCGCGAGGTTTGCCTGAGCGCCAGCGTGAGGCTGCACGTTGACGTGGTCGGCACCGAAAAGCGCCTTGGCGCGATCGATGGCCAGACGCTCGACGACGTCGACGAATTCGCACCCGCCATAGTAGCGTTTACCGGGGTAGCCTTCCGCGTATTTGTTGGTGAGGACAGTCCCCTGAGCGGCCATCACGGCGGGACTGGTGTAGTTTTCGCTGGCGATCATCTCCAGCCCGGTGCGCTGCCGGCGTCGCTCCCCCTGGATGGCGTCGAAGACTTCAGGATCCTGTTGGGCCAGCACGCTCATGCGGAGTCTCTCGTGAACCAGTGTGGGGATTGTGGTATCATACCACCGACAGGGCTCGAAACGAGAGGCAAGTCATGCAGACGGTGCACCTGAAAGCGACATCCAGCGCGGAAGGACAATTGACAATCTCAATTCCAAACGCCCAGCCCAACGAGCAGTACGATGTCGTACTCGTCTTGCAGCAGAGGAGCGGGGTGAAATACCAGACAATGGAAGAGTACTCGAAACTCGCGGATGAGATCCGCGAGCGTCTTGCAGCAAGTGGTCGCACCTTCGGCGACAGTGTGGAAGATCTACGCGAACTCCGGGAAGAACGGATGTCGCAATGGTGAAATATGTCGTCGACGCAAGCGTCGGGATCAAGCAATTTGTCCCAGAAGTATTCAGCAGTGAAGCGTCGCGATTGTTGAGTGCTGGTCATGAGCTTCATACGCCGACGTTGTTCGATCTTGAGATGGCTTCGATCTGCTGGAAGAAGTTACGCCGGAATGTGATGACGAAAGTCGAGGCTGATGCGACGATGAACCAGGTGGCGTTGATGCCGATTCAGCGGCATGATCTGTTGCCACTGGTCCCGGAAGCTTTCGAGATTGCGGATGCGACAGACCGATCCGTCTACGATGGCATTTATATTGTTCTCGCAAACCGACTATCGATCCAAGTCGTGACCGCCGATGATCGCCTCGTCAATGGTCTGGCACACACGCCATGGGCGAATTTCGTCATCCATCTGCGCTCAATTCCCTGAGTCGATCCACCAAAAGATCGCCCGGCTGATAGTGCAGCACCTTCCAGCCGTGTTTGCGGCCGCCGGCGATGTTCGTTTCGATGTCGTCCACGAACAGACACTCCGACGGCTCGCACTCGGCGTACTGCTGGCAATACTCAAAAAATCCCGCTTCCGGCTTGCGATGGCTGCACTGATGCGAGGTCGGCGTCGCCGCGAAATGGGCGAACGTTTCCGCGAACTGCTGCAGGTAGTGCGTGAAGTGGGCGTCGTTGGTGTTGCTCGCCAGCACAATGCGATGCGTCGCGGCCAGCCGGGGAACAGCTTCGATCACATCCTGGTTCGGCGTGAAGATGTCGATGAAATCGCGGTGAAATTCGTCCGGGCTGAGCTTGATCCGCGTGCGGCGAAGCCCCTCGGC
This sequence comes from Limnoglobus sp., assembly GCA_041736785.1. Taxonomy (GTDB): domain Bacteria; phylum Planctomycetota; class Planctomycetia; order Gemmatales; family Gemmataceae; genus JBGSSZ01. The sequence continues at coordinate 4,236 of JBGSSZ010000159.1, read as the reverse complement.
GATGTAGTCGCGGGTGCTCAGCAGGCCGCGTTCGTAGTCGTCTTCGAGCTTGCAGTCGTAGAGCGTCGCGTAGATTTCCTCCGGCGGCATGTCGGTGTGGCGGGCGAACCGCCGCACCGCCCGCCAGTGATCGAAGCGTGCGATGACATTGCCAAAGTCGAGGAAGATCGTCTTGATCATGCCGATAGTTGTAGAAAGCCTGCAGCGGTTCTACACTAGCTGTTTTCGTTCCTCCCGGGGCTGACATGACTCTCGCCGCACGACTGGCCGACTACGCCGCGAACCTCACCTACGACCAGGTCACAAAAGAAGCAGTTCACGAAGTGAAACGGCGGGTGATCGATTCCTTCGCCACCGCAGTCGGTGCGATGCCATCGGAAGCGTACGCCATCGCACGCAAGTGTGCGAAGCGAGTCAGCGGCAATCCGGGGGCTTCACTGCTGGGCGGCGGCTCGTCGAGCCTCGACTGGGCCACCTTCGTCAACGGACTGCTCATCCGCTACCTCGATTTCAACGACACCTACCTGAGCAAAGAGCCGGCCCACCCGAGCGACAACCTCGCAGCAGTTTTCAGCGTCGGTGAGGCGACGAAAGCCAGCGGCAAAGACATGATCACCGCGGCTGCAATCGCTTACGAGATTCAGTGCCGATTCTGCGACGCCGCCAGTCTGCGGGCTCACGGCGTTGATCACGTGACCTATGGCGCGATCTCGTCCGCCGTCGCCGCCGCGAAGCTGATGAAGCTCGACGCAGCGAAGATCACGCACACGGTCGGCCTCGCGGGGGTCTGCAATGTTGCACTGCGACAGACGCGGTCGGGCGAACTCTCGATGTGGAAGGGTTGCGCGTTCGCCAACGCCGCCCGCAATGGCGTGTTCGCCGCGACGCTCGCCGCCGACGGCATGACCGGCCCGGCTCCGCTCTTCGAAGGTGATCTCGGATTCTTCAAGCTCGTCAGTCGTGAAGCCTTCACACCCGCTCCGTTCGGCGGCGAGAAGGGCAACACCGACGGATTCATGATCAACAAGACCTACATCAAGTTCTGGCCGGCCGAGTACCACAGCCAGAGCGCGATCGACGCCGCAATCCAGCTTCGCAAGGAGTTGAAGGGCGATGTCAGCCAGGTGGCCAGCATCGACATTCACACCTTTGAAGCCAGCTACAACATCATCGGCAAGTACAAGGAAGCCTGGGCGCCGAAGACCCGCGAGACCGCGGATCACTCGCTGCCATATTGCACCGCGGCCGCGCTTTACGACGGCGATGTGACGCTCGACACCTTTGACGAAAAGCGCTTCACCGACCCGAAGCTTGTCGCATTCACGGGCAAAGTGAGAGTGTTGCACGACACGATACTCGATCCGCGCTACCCGAAGGGGATTCCGAACCGCATCACGGTCACGCTCGCCGACGGCACCAAGCTGATGAAGGAAGTGGAGTTCCCCCGCGGGCACGCTGGGAACCCGATGACTGATGCGGAAGTGGAAGCGAAGTTCCGCGGCACGGTCGAGCCGAAATACGGCAAAGTGAAGGCCGATGCGATCCTCGCAAAGTGCTGGGACTTCGACAAGCTCACCGATCTGACGCCGCTGCTGCAGATGTTCGACGAGTGATTATTTGCGGACGACCTGCTTGTAGACCACCACTTTCGGGTGGTCTTCCGGCCATTGGAAAACCAGCGTCGGCGGGTTCGCGCCGTCGTTGATCATCAGGCGGGCCGCTTCCAGCCTGGGCAGCCGCGAGTGCGGGTTTTCTTTCGTGCCGGCGGTTGGTTCCCAGACCACCCAGCGCGTCTTGAGGACCGCGTCGCTCGGGTCCGCCGGCATGCCGTAGAGCGAATAGCCAGCGTAGTAGTGTGCCCATTCAAAGGGATCGATCACGGCATCGTGCGGCCCGATCTGATTCTCCAGAAACTTCCCCGCGTAGTAGTGCCCGGCCCGATTTTCGTGCAGGGGCTTCAGGGCGCTTGGCAGCGCACTGGCGACCAGCGCGAACAGCAGCAACTGAGCTCCGCGCTGGAACGGTGAGATCATCTTGGCCAGCGGTTCGAGCACTCCGCCGGTGAAGAGACAGGCAATGAATACGAGCAGCAGCGTGTGCCGTTCCGAGACATACGGCGGCACCGCAGCACCCGGACTCAAATCCGCAGGCATCGGCTTCATCGCCAGTGCAAGGAGCAGCAGACACTGCAGCACGCCGGCGGTGAGCACCACGGCGAACGCCGAGTCGAACTTGTGCCGCCACCAGACGATCCCCAGCAACCCGAGTGCGAACGGAACGTAGTGTGAGGCTTTCACCGTCTCCTTGGCGATGGCTTTGAAGGCCCACATCGTCTGCGAGCCGTGTCCGCTGTACCATTCGCCGAAGAGCAGGGGCGAGGCGTTGTCCGCCGCGGTCATCAGGCGCAGCGGCATCAGCTTCTTCAGCGGTTCGTTCACGGAAGGTTTGTTCGAGATGCCGCCGATGAGCACCATGTAGGGCGCTGCGACGAGCATCGCACCAACTATGAGCGCCGTGATGCGGCCGACTGCCACGCGTAGCGGCCAGGTCCGTCGTGCAGCGAGAGCGACTGTCACGAACCCGAGTGCCGCGGCTCCGATCATGGCCTCCGGTCGCACCAGATACGCAAACCCGCTGGCCACACCCGCCGCGAGGAACCACTTCGTGCTGCGGGTCCGGACCGCCCGCACCCCGCAGAGCAGCGTACTCACGATCCCGAGCATCGCCGTTGAATCGGAGAGCCCGTCGCTGGTGACTTGTGCCACGGTCGGCAGTACCTGAAAAAGCAGGGCCGCCGCGAACCCGGCAAAGCGGTTTGCAAAGAGCATCCGGCCCAGCCAATACGACGGCAGGACCAGCAGCACGGCCGCGAAACTGCTCGCCAACTGGGCACCGATCAGCATCTGCTCCGGCCGCGAGACCTGTGTGACCATCCCGGCGATCTTCGATCCGCCCAGCACCAGCAGCGGAAAGAGCGGCGGATCAGGGCACTCCACCGTATCCTTCATAACATCGATGGAAGAACGGTGGACTGCGGCGTTTCTCGCGTGCGGCGACTCGAGGTTCAGAGCGATCCGCGCGAACCGCATGCTGTCGCGGGCTGTCACAAACGTGTGCCCGATCAGCCAGGCGTGCAGCGCGATGCTCGCCACGAGCAGGAGGGCCAGCCAGCCGGCATCCGCTGGCAGGACAACCCGCCGCGGCGCGACTTCCTCGATGTGCGCTCCGACCATGAATGCGATTCCTGAATCCGCGGCGATGCTATGCCGCACCACGAGAGACCGTCAAGGCGGATGTGATGATCCCGGAAGCCGAACTCGACTGGAGCTACGCCCGAGCGGGTGGGCCTGGCGGTCAGAACGTCAACAAGGTCTCGTCCAAAGCCGTGCTCCGCTGGAACATGGCTGCCAGCACGGCCATTGCCGACCACGTCAAACGTCGGCTGGGGATCCTCTACCCGTCGAAGACCACCACGGACGGCGAAGTGGTGATCAGTTCGCAAGAGTATCGCGATCAGGAGCGCAACCGCGAATCGTGCCGCACCAAGCTGGCGGCGATGATTGAAAAGGCGAGCATTTTGCCCCGGCCGCGGGTGAAGACGAAAGCGAGCAAGGCGTCGAAGACGCGGCGGTTGGTCGCCAAGAAGCGTGCTGCCAAACGCCGCAACGATCGCAGTGTGGGCGACGGTGATTGACACGGGCCAGACAAAACCCGCAATCCGCAAACTGCCCACTATCTCTTTCCCGCAAATTCCGTAGAGTTTCCATACGCGATTTCGTCAGATCGCCGGGGAGTCCGTACTTTCCGCAATCGTCCCGGCGAGCATCCTGGTTTCTACCATCGATACGCCGGGGCGGCCGAAGCAGGTGCTCGTATGCCCCGTTTCGGCTCGCTCACCGGCGCTTTCGCCGGAAGCGACTGATGACTCGCATGCCTGGCCGGAAGCGGCCAAAGAAGGTGTTTCGTGAGCAAGAAGCTGTACGTGGGAAATCTCTCCTTTTCCACGACCTCTGAGGAACTCCAGTCCCTCTGCGGCGAATTCGGAACCGTGACCAGCGCCCAGGTGGTGATGGATCGCGAAACCGGCCGCAGCCGCGGGTTCGGGTTCGTCGAAATGAGCGATGGCGGCGACGCAGCCATCGAAGGTCTGAACATGCGCGAGTTCCAGGGCCGGAATCTCACCGTGAATGAAGCCAAAGCCCGCGAAGAACGCCCTCGCGGCGGCGGCGGTGGTGG
>JBGSSZ010000149.1:0-6787 GCA_041736785.1 Limnoglobus sp. | reverse complement strand
CCCTCCGCCTTCCGCCTTGCTGCGTTTCGTCCCCGGCCGATACGTCACGATCGGATACGTCGCCACCGTCACGGGGCCGATCTCTTTGGTCTCGCCGGTGTACTGCTTGACCTCGTCAGCGGTGAGCGTGGTCTTGTCGATGATCTCGCGGGTCCACTGGTTCACCGCGGTGATGCTAGTGGTGAGCACGAGCGTGTTTTTCTGGAGCTTGGCCATAGCGGCAATGCCGACGATAGTCTTGCCGGCTCCGCAGGGGAGCACGATCACGCCCGACCCGCCGCGGGCGTCGCCGCCGGCGTGGAAGACATCCACACTCTCCTTCTGGTAGTCACGCACCACAAATGGCACCCCGCTCGCCGCGGTCTCACGCAGCTTCAGCGGCAGGTCGGCACCTTCGGTGTAGCCCGCGAGATCCTCCGCGGGATAACCCACGAGGATGAGAGCCTGCTTCACCAGTCCCCGATACGCAGGCTCGATGCGGAAGCCGTTCTCGATGCGGTCGCCCAGGTAGTCCTTGAGCTTCTTCTGGCGCGAAAGCTCCTCGCGGAGTGCCGTCTCCGGGCAGAGCAGGTGCAGTTCTTCGCCAACGCGGACGAGCCGCACGCGACCGTAGCGACTGACAGTCTCTTCGATGTCCGCGGGGATGTTGCCGGGGATTGGGAATTTGGTGTAGAGCCGCAGCACTTCGATCATCTGTTCCGCGGTGATCCCCGCCGCGGCTGCGTTCCAGAGCGATAGATTGCTGATGCGATAGGTGTGAATGTGCTCGGGGCTTTTCTCGAGTTCGGCGAACGGAGCGAGAGCGTCGCGGGCCACCGCATATTTGGCGTTGTCAACTTCCACCAGCACCGAGCGGTCGGACTGAACGATGAAGGGATTCGCGGGATCGTATGCTGGAGCCGTCGCTGCTGTCTGTGGCATTATCACCGCCTGCGGGTCACGGAACGGGTATTGTACGGAGCAGGCAATAAGAAAAGCCCAGCCGGTGCAACGGCTGGGCTTGGCATGTGATAGAAATAAAAGAAAACCAGCCTGCATGCGGCCTCTCCCCTCCGCATACCGACCAGTTTCTTTTATGCTTTCTAGCAATGCACGACGCGTGCCAAACTGCATTCTCGATGAGACAGTTTGCGATAAGTCCTTGATGGAAATGACATTAGTGCGAATCACTCGGTTACGAATCAGGAACACACCGATGTCTACTGCCAGATTATTCAGCATTGTTTGCCTGCTCCTCGCGCAGTCGCTGGCCCCCGCTCAGGGCACGGCTGAGAACTACCAAAGCGCCGCCAGCATCCGGCAGCGCTTCAACAACAGAGTCCTCAACCCCACCCTGCAGTCGGTCTGGTCCGCTGATGGCAAGGAGCTCCGCTACTCCCTCCGTCAACCCGACGGCTCGCTGGAGAACTTCGTCGTCGAACTGGCCAGCGGCAAGCTGTCGAAGTCGAAGGACCCGGTGACCCCGGAACGGAAGCGCCCCGCTCGCCGATCCAGCGATCGCGGAAGCTTCCCCGCACCCAAAGCCGTCTCGCCCGACGAACACTGGGAAGTCGTCTTCAACGAACACAATGTCTACGTCCGCGATCGGGCGACCAAAGAGGATGCACCGTTCAGCTTCGAAGGCACCGAGAAGGAGCCGTTCCGGGGGGACGTGTACTGGAGCCCCGACTCGAAGAAGTTCGTCGCCTTCCGCCATCGGGCCGGGGGTGATCGCAGAGTCACGCTCGTCGAAAGCTCACCCCGCGATCAAGTGCAGCCGAAGCTGATGAGCTACAACTACCTCAAGCCGGGCGATGCGATCCCGCAGCGTTTCCCGGTGATGTTTCACATCGACGGCGCCCTCAAGCTCGCGAGTGCCGACTCGCGGCTCGATTCCGCCGCCCGCCGCGACGACCGCCTCTTCAACAATCCCTGGTCCATCAATCACTGCCACTGGAGCCCGCTGAGCGATCGCTTCACGTTCTTGTACAACGCCCGCGGACATCAGACAATGCGGGTCATCGCCATCGACGCCGGTAGCCGCAAAAAATCGATCCTCATCGACGAGGAGTGCAAGACCTTCTTCGACTACTCCAACAAAACCTATTTTCGCCACTTGCCCGACGACACCTGTCTCTGGATGAGCGAACGCTCCGGCTGGAACCACATCGATCGCATCGACAGCCGCACGGGCGAGGTGAAGAACGCCGTCACCAAGGGCGAGTGGGTCGTTGCCGGCGTCGACCACATCGACGACAAAAAGCAGCAGATCTGGCTCCGCGTGATGGGCTATGACAAAAGCGAAGACCCGTATCACGTACACCATGCCCGCGTGAATCTGGACGGCTCGAACTTCACGCTGCTCGACGAAGGCAACGGCACGCACGACCTGCAATGGGCGCCGCAGCGGGACTTCTTCATCGATACCTATTCCCGCATTGACGCACCGCCGGTGCATGTGCTCCGCGATGCGGACGGGAAGAAGATCCTCGATCTCGCCACGGCAGACATCACGGCACTCAAGGAGACCGACTGGCAGGCCCCCGAGCCGTTCGCCCTGCCCGGCCGCGATGGCAAGACGCTCATCTACGGCTACATCGTGCGGCCGACCCACTTCGACCCAAAGAAAAAGTACCCGGTGATCGAGAGCATCTACGCCGGGCCGCATTCCAACTTCTGCGTGAAGCGCTTCACGCCGACCTTCTACGAAAGCCCCATGGCGGAGCTTGGCTTCATCGTGATCAAGATGGATGGAATGGGCACCAACTGGCGATCCAAAGCGTTTCACGACGTCTGCTGGCAGAACCTCGCCGATTCCGGATTCCCTGACCGGATCGCCGTCATCAATGCACTGGCGAAAACCCATCCGGAAATGGACCTCAGTCGCGGCGTCGGCATCTACGGCGGCAGTGCCGGCGGGCAGAGCACGCTCGCCGGACTCCTGCACCACGGTGACTTCTACACCGTCGGCGTCGCCGACTGCGGCTGCCACGACAACCGTATGGACAAAATCTGGTGGAACGAAGCCTGGATGGGCTGGCCCGTCGGACCGCACTACGCCGAGCAGTCGAACGTGACCAACGCCCACAAGCTCACTGGCAAGCTCATGCTCGTCGTCGGCGAGAAGGACAACAACGTCGACCCGGCGAGCACGATGCAGGTGGCGAATGCGCTCATCAAAGCGAACAAGGATTTTGACCTGCTGGTGATGCCCGGCGTCGGCCACGGCGCCGCGGAAGGGCCGTACGCGAGTCGGAGAAGAGCCGACTTCTTCGTGCGGCACCTGATGGGGGTCGAACCGCGGCGGTGATGCTGGTGCTTGGCACGACCTACGCCATCAAAAACGGGACACGCATGACGCGGAATTCAGCACGGATCACCACTGATCAGATCCGTATTGATCCGTGTCTTTCAATCCGTGTCATCCGTGTTCCTGGTGTTGATTTATTTCTTCTTCAAGTTGTTGCGAATGGCGGTTTTCTTCGCGGGCTTCTTCGCAGCCGCTTTCTTCGTCTTCGGCTTCTTGCCGAAGATCGCTTCGTAGTTGTCGCCGAACTTCTTGTTCTCGCTCAGACCCATGCGGACGAGGCTCATCGTCAGTCTCCGTGTGTGCAGGCATCATAGTAAATGGCGAAGCCGCGAGGCGAACACCGCGGCCACGCACTTGAGTATCACTACTTCTTCATCTCCGCCTTCGCCGGCACGACCTGCGGCTTCACGGCGTCCTTCACCAGTTCCTTCGTGCTCTTCTTGTAGTTCCACATCTCCGGCGGGCCGTTCATGAGGATGTTCACATTGGCCCCTTCCTTCAGCTTCGCGAAGTAGGTGGGGATCTTTTGCGTCAGCTTCAGTTCCCGCACGCTAGCCATGAGCTTCTCCTTGATCTGCTCAAACGCCACGCTCGTGTCGGCGGGGATGATCTCATGGCACTTCATCACCATGTACCCCTGGCTGGTCATGAAGATTTCGGTCACGTCGCCGGGCTTCATGGCGAAGGCTTTCTCTTCCACGATCTTTTCTTCGGCCGTCAGATTGCGACCGATGGGGCTGACGTGCCCGGCGGTGCTCGCCAGGCCGGGATTCGCCTGCTGCAGAGCGACGCGGTCAAACTCCTTTGAGCTCTTGTCGTCTCTGCCACGGATCTCCGTCCAGATCTTGGTGATCGCTTTGAAGTCGTCGTTTTTGGGCCAGATGATGATCTGCACCTTACGCTTCTCACCGTGACGGCGGTCAAACTCCGCCTTCAGGTCTTCGTCGGTGATGACGATTTCGCTCTGGCACATCTTCGTCAGCATGAGCCGCGGACGGACCACGTCTTCCATCCACTCGTAGTAGGTCTTGCCGTACTTCGACAGCACCACCTCGATGAACTGGCTCTTGTCGACGGCGATCCCCTTGAGATCCTTCTCAAGCTCGGCTTCGACTTCGAGCGTGGTGACGGTGATCCCACGCTTGGCGGCTTCGGTGTCGATGATCTTCTTGTTGACGAGTAACTCGACCTTTTCGTAGCCGCCGCGGGCGATGAGAAACTCGGCCAGTTCGGCACGGGTCACGGCGACGTTGTCGTAGATGAAGGCGATCGGCCTCGTGCCGTAGTCCGCTGCTGCGGGGTTGGCGAGGGTCGGTTGTTTCTCACCCTGGCCGAAGGCGGTGAGAGCGGCGAAGCCGACGCAACTGACGGCGGCCAAGCGGATCGAACGAAATTTCATTGCCGGTTCCTCGAAATTGATTCAAGATTCCGGCCGCGTATACCGACGACCCAAAGCGAGTGCAAGAGGGAAATCGATCTCCGTTTGTTTTGGGCATGCATTTTGGTTGCCGCAGACTAAAGCCTGCGGCTACCAGTCTCGTGCTACTCCTTCGGATTAACAAACTTCTCCGGATAAGGCTTGTCGCCATGCACGGCGTGCCAGAGGATGCGGTTGAAGCCGTCTTCCTCCTCCAGATCCGCTTCGCTCAAGTCGAGCTTCATCGACGCCTCGGCCATCGCTTTCGCGGTCCCCTTCAGCGACTTCAGCGGCGGGTTCATCTGATCGAGTGGGATCCTGTTTGGCACGCAGACGTACGGCGTCAGATCGGCCTTAGCTGCGAAGCAGTTCGACATCGGCGTGGCACTGAGATCAAGCTGATTCATCGGCGGTAGCCCGAGCATCAATTCCATCGTCTTCACCATGCCCGTCTGGTTGTAACAGGTGCTGTCGACATGCTTCCGTTTGGTGTAGGGGCTGATGACGAGAGCCACCGTACGGTGGGAATCGACGTGATCGAAGCCGTTCTGCGGGTCGTCCTCGACGATGAAGATCGCCGTCTTCGGCCAGAACTTGCTTTTGCTCACCGCTTCGACCACCTGCCCGAGGGCGAGGTCGTTGTCAGCCACCATCGCCTGGGGTGTCGGCGCGTCGGGCCGCGTGCCGCTGGTGTGGTCGCAGGGCAGAAAGAGATATGTGAGATTCGGGAACGTGCCCGCGGCCTCGGCTTTCTTCAGATCGTCGATGAAAATCTTCGCACGCACCACGTCGGGCACACGCATCTCAAAGCCCGGATAACCGGCCCGCGTGTACGGCTTCAGACTGTCGATGTTCGGCGTGATCTCCATCGTGATCGTCGATTTGCCGCTCTTGTATTGATCGTAGAATTCGCTCCACTTCGCGGCGGGCTTGGAAAATTTGGTGCGGACGAACTCGCCATAGTTGGCGAACGACTTTTTGCGAGCGAGGGCGTTGTCCCACAGGAAACCGGTCGGAGCGAAGGCGAGCGGGTCACTGCCCTCGTACGGGTAACTGCGGACGAACTTGCCGAAAGCGCGTTCGAGGTAATCGACGCAATAGGCTTCGTTGCACCATTGGTGGCCGTCGGCGCTGAGCACGCCGCTGCAGTAGAAGTTGTCAAAGAGCGTGTACTGACGTGCGAGGGCGTGCTGATTGGGAGTCACGTCCTCGCCGAAGAGCACGAGGTTCGGGTCGCCGTTGCCTTCCTTCATGTCGCCAAACACCTGATCGTAGGTGCGGTTCTCTTTGATGACATAGATGACATGTTCGATGACGCTCGGCTCGCCGTGGCGTTCGGGCACGACTCGTGGCCTGGCATCCGCACGCGGCTTTTCCAACCCCGCGAGGCTGTAGGCGAGGCGGTTGTTCTCGTTGACGGACTTGGTGTACTCGGCGAGCTTCTCTTTCCCCGGCAGCGGGATCAGGGACACCGAGCCGAGGTGATCGTGCGAGTTGCGGCCTTTCTCACGCGGTCGCGGTGCCTTCTCGCCCGGCTTCTGCAATGCGAGCGAGCCGTGGCCTTTGATGTTCGCCACACAGAGCGTGTCGCCAGCGACGGCGATTGCACCGGGATACCAACCGGTGGGCATCAGGCCGATGACCTCGCACTTGTCTGGCGGTTCCGCCGCACCGGAGTACCGTTTCCCGAGTGCGATCACCGCGATGCAGTTGTTGGTACCATTGGCGGCGTAGATGACATTGTCGCGAGGGCTCACAGCAATCGCATTGGTGCCGCTGCCGAAGGGAAGCCGCGCTTCGGGCCGGCAGGCGATGGTCTCCACCACCATTCCGCTCGCCACATGGATCACGGAAATCGTGTCGCTGCAGGCATTGGCCACGAAAACGTATTGTCCATCGCCGCTCTTCGTCATCCCGCTCGGATGCAGGCCGACCTCGATGCTCTTCAGGACTTTCCAGGCCCCCTCCGCCTTGCCCAGTACACTGACGCTGCCCGAGTTGGCGACGCTCGTGCGCGCATCGACCTTCACTTCGGTGCCGGAGCTTGGAGCCCGCGGGTCGCCGTCCTTCGGCATGTCGCC
>JBGSSZ010000448.1:0-14822 GCA_041736785.1 Limnoglobus sp. | reverse complement strand
TTGTTCGTGCTGACCGGTGGTGATGTTGACGCGTCCCCAGCCGAAGCGTCGTTCGGCGCGTCGCGCGTTGCCGTCGCAGAGTCGGTCGGCGACCTCAGCTTGGAAGCGTCGCCGCCGGTGGCCGGTGAGGCAGCGGGCGGCGAAGCGGAGGAGGTCATCGCTGGTGGTGTCGTCCATGACTCGATCTCGGGGTTCCGGGGTACGCGACGCGGCATCCTGTCACGAACCTGCTGGTCCCGAATAGGCCAAGTTCGGGTAAAACTCGACGTTCCGAACGCCTAACCACAGAGACCTCAGAGGACACCGAGAAGTCACAGAGAAGATAATGAGTGGGTTGAGGTCAAGACGATGCGTTGCCGACGCTTCCGGCTGGTACTGATTTTTCCCTCTGTGACTCCTCTGTGTTCACTGTGACTCTGTGGTCATCGTGTCTTGATTGTGCATTGTCATTGTTTTCCACTGTGCCTCTGTGGTTCTCGTGGCTTTGGCTCGGCAATTCCCACCTTGCTCTGAAATCTCTCGCCAGACTCAGCGAATGCTCTGTTGACACATGCTAGCAATGTGATATCACTTTGATAGCCACTCAAACCGAGGTTCGCCATGGCAGAGAAAGAACTGAAACTGATGTCGGGATGGGCTGCCCTCACGGGGTTCATCATCGGGCTTGTCGCAATCGTGACGCTGATTGCGGTCGCGGCGGCCGCCAATCAGCCGTGGATGGTCTTCCTGATCATTGCGGCAGCAATGTTCTGGTCGGTGATGGCATTCGGGTTCATTATCAACGGACCCAACACCTCCCGCGTCGTGCAACTCTTCGGCAGCTACGTGGGGACTCTCCGCGAAACGGGCTTCTTCTACGGCCATCCGTTCTACGCCACCACGAAGGTGTCGCTGCGGATCCGCACCTTTGAGACGGGCGTCAACCACACGGAAGAAGTGAAGGACGCCGCCGGCAAGGTGCTCACGGCAGCGTCGCACAGTCGCGTGCCGAGCAAGGTCAACGACCGCGAAGGCACGCCGCTCGAGATCGCTGCGGTGGTCGTGTGGAAGGTGATCGATCCGACCAACGCGGTCTTCAGCGTTGACAAGTACGAAGAGTTTGTGAAGGTACAGAGCGAGGCGGCCCTGCGGAATCTGGCCAGTCGTTATCCGTACGACGGCAGCAACGAGGAGCGGACGCTCCGCAGTCAGACGGCCGAAGTCGGTGAAGAACTGCGGCTCGAACTGCACGAGCGATTCGCCTCCGCTGGTGTGGAAGTCCTCGAATCGCGGATCAGCTACCTGGCATACGCGGCGGAGATCGCTGGTGCGATGCTGCAGCGGCAGCAGGCGGGTGCGACGGTCGCGGCCCGGCGGTTGATCGTCGATGCCGCGGTGGGGATGACCGAGCACGCACTCGAGGAGTTGTCCGCCCGCAAGGTGATTGATCTCGATCCCGAGCGACGGGCAGCGATGGTGAGCAATCTGATGGTGGTGCTCTGCGGCCACACCTCGGCCCAGCCGATCGTGAACGCGGGCACGCTCTACAACTGATCGAGAGTCGTATGGCACGGAAGGCATTTCTTCTGAGAATCGACGACGCGGTCCTCGCCGCGGTCCAGCAGTGGGCCGACGAGGACCTGCGGAGTTTGAACGGCCAGATCGAATATGTCCTGCGACAGGCAGCTCTGAAGCGGGGTATGAAGCTGAAGAAGATCGAGGAGACGGCGGGTGAGGAGGAGAAGCCACAATCCGGATGACGTGACCATTTCCAATGTGGGCCGCACAGCTATCACCAGTTCTGAGACAGTCCCGTCATAAAATGCTTCTCGAATGTACTCCACGGCCCTGGTCCAAACTCGGGAACGCCCATGCTTGGCAGAATCTTTCAGCGCGTCTCGGAGGCTCCGACCAATCCGCACGATGCTCCTCAGAGCCGGGAATTCGACGTTGCCGAACTGTATCGGGGACCGGTTGCGATGCCGGAGCAGACGGCGGGTGCAGCACTGCCGCTCGATGAAAGGCTGCGACAGGCGTATTTCTGGATCGTCAATCATGCGGTGATCAGCCCCTTCTACGACATCGAATACAACGAGGGCCCCGCGCACAGTGTCACGCTGGGCGACCGGCAGAGCCGTGTGGTCTTTCCCTCGGGGCAGAGCTACTGCAGCTTTGTGCTGCTGCCGCTGCTGACGTTTGGCGTGCGAGCGAAGTGCCTGCTGGTCGGCGGACCCGGTCGCGGGAAGACCACGACCGCCATTCTCATGGGCGTGCTCTCGGGGTATTCGCTGCGCGACGTGCGGCGGGCGATCCAGAAGGGGCAACCGCAGATGACCATTGCCGACCTGCTCGGCAGCCCGCTCCCGGCAGACATCATTCAGGCCCGCAGCCTCGATCAGATCGGCATCGGCTGGCGCAAGTGGCTCAGCATGCGGGTCAAGATCATCGACGAATACAACCGCATCCCTACTCGCACACAATCCGCCCTGCTGACGTTGATGTCCGACAACTATGCGGAACTCTACGATCAGACGTTTGAGTGCCCGGACGCGGCGTGGTATCTGACGGCCAACGATGACGCCGGCGGCGGGACGTATCAGGTGATCGAGGCGCTGCGCGACCGCATCGACATCGTCGTGAAGGCACTGCACTTCAATACCCGCTTCCTCGGCGATCTACTCGGGCGGCTCGAAGCGGGGATCCACCCGGAAGAGGTCGTGCCGGGGCAGATCATCTTCACGGAGGAGGACGGCGACCGGCTCAAGAGGGAGATACGCCAGGTCGCGGTGCCGGGGCCCATCCTGAAGCGCATCGAGTTTTTCGCGAGCCAATTTGAGTACTTCGATTCGGCGGCCATCCAACTGGAGTACAAGACCAAGGACACGGTCAAGCTCTCCGGCGTGGAGTGGGCACAGGTGAACTCGCTCGACAGCGGTAAGGACAAGGTGAAGGACATCGGAGCGCAGACCCGCAACGGCATGTCGGTGCGCAGTCTGATGACCGGTTTAACCTTTGTCAAAGCGATGGCGTACTTCCGCGGGGCGAAGGAGGTCTCGCTCGAAGACGTGCGGCAGATCATGCCGTTCGTGCTGCACGATAAGCTCGCTCAGGAAACGGACAGTCCCTTCTTCGAAGTGCCGGAGAATGCTTCCTTTCGCAGCGACAAGATCGGCTGGATCCGCCGCATGTTCGACATGGCCTGTGCGGAGTACGATCGCCTCGACCGCGATCGGGATGATCCCATCGCCACACTCAGCGCCGAGTTTGAGAACGGGCTCGACGGCCTGTCGCGGAGCGAAGTGCGAAACCGCCTCACCCGGATCGAACGCGTGCTGAATCAGTGGGCCAAGTCGCGGAAGTTCTACGGGCACATGTTCGACGACGCCCTCAAGCTCAAGTATCTTCATCAGCGATACACGAATTATCTGCGCTGGCTGGAGTGGAAGGGTTAATCGGGGGACAGCGATGACACTGGAACTTTCAGTGGTCCGTGACGATGTGCTGGCCATCGAGGCCGATGTGCTGCTCCTGAAGTACGCGCAGGGGCACTACGGAGCCGAGGAAACCGTGGCGATGCAGTTGGTCCAGCACGGCCTCTGCTCAGAGGCCGACGTGTCGCCCTCGGAAGGGCAGCATCGGATGGTCTCCACGCGCAGCGAGATTCCGGCGCGCAACGTCCTGTTCCTCGGCGTGCAGCGACTGCGGCACTTTCGCTATCGGGAGATGCGGCAGTTCGCACGCCGGGCTATCGAGGTGATCGCCACCGCACAGCGACCCGTTCAGACTCTGGCGACGACCGTACATGGTGCGGGTTACGGCCTCGATTTTGAGGAGGCGTTCCGCTGGTTGATGATCGGCTTTCAGCAGGGCCTGACGACGCATCCGGTGCCCGGTTTACAGCGTCTGGTGTTTGTCGAACGCAACGCCCGCCGGTACGAGATTCTCAAGAGCATGGCCGCCGACACGGAACTGGTGATGCCCGCAGTGACATCGTCCCCGAGCATAGAGACGCCGACGGCCCCGCCACTGGAGCCGCAGCGTAAAAAATCGGTCTTCGTGGCGATGCCGTTCACGGATGAGTTTGAGGACGTCTACCAGTTTGGGATCTACTCCGCGGTCAAAGAGTGCGGCTATATCTGTGAAAAGGTCAACGAATCTGTTTTTACCGGGCCCATCATGGAGCAAATTACCGACGGCATTCGCAATTGCTCGTTTGTCGTCGCCGACCTGACTCTGGAGCGCCCCAATGTTTACCTTGAAGTTGGCTTTGCCTGGGGGCAGAAAAAACCAGTGATCCTTGTGGCTCGCGAAGGACAGCGACTGCACTTCGATGTCAGCGGTTACAAGTGCATCTTCTACAAGAACATTGGCGGACTTGCCAAGTCACTGACGGCGGCGATCCGCGATATGTACGGCACCGGAAGCCCGGCCGGAGACTAACTGTGCCCGAGTTGCCTGCACCGCTGGTCTGTCTGTTCGCTGATCAGCGTGAGTCGCTGAACGAGCGATATGCACTTCGCCTGCGGGGCGGTGCCCGCATCGAGTCCGCGGCTTTCCTCACCCATCTGCGGGAATCGCTCGCACCCGTGCTGATGCTGGTCCACGCGCGATTCCCCGAGCGGACTCCAGCGGTGCTCACGGCTCTCTACGATGCCTCACTCGATCTCTTTACTGCGTCTCTGCTTGGGCCTGGGTGCAAGCTGCCTCAGCTGCAATGGGTCTGGACTGACTTGCTGCCCGGATGCGTCGAACTGCTGGCACGCGAGCCGACGCCAGTGGTCGGCAGCCTGTGCAACAGCCTTTATCAGATCGCGCAGCAACGCGGCACGAAGCCCGAACTCTGGCTGACGCGGATGCAATCGGTGCTGCCGCACTGTGCAGCACTGGCGGAGGTCATCGACGCGGGCCTGATGATCGCGTGGCAGTCGGGGATGCCGCAGTATCGCGAGACGGCTCTCGTCGCCGCGGATCGGATGAAGCCAGCCGCGGCGGCTATCACACTCGGTTTGGCCGACACGTCCGCACTCGCCGCGACGCTAGACTCGCTGAAGCAGGATCGCTGGCATCGCGTCGGGTTCAGTGAGTCGTCAGCCCCAGCACTGCTACCGGTGGCCCAGGCGGGATCGTTCGTGGGCTTCGGCGGGCTGTTCACACAGCCTCCACGGGTCTGTTGTGCCGACGGTCGACTGATGGTGACGGTGGAAGACACGATGCACTGGGAGATGATCGCCGACAGTTTTGGCGTCTGGTTCCGCCGCAGCCGGGCTGCGCGGATCAAGCCTGCTGCTGTGCCGCGGAACGTGTCCGTCGATGCCGAGGGGACAGTGCACTGGGGCAAGCTCGTCCGCAAGGCTCCGCATCTGGCCCACGCGAGCAGTGTCGCCTGCGACGGCGTGACACTCGCTGTCACCATACCGACCTCGCATCATCTGTTTCTCTTCGCACTGACACGGGGCACGCGGTGAAGCCGGCGATCGAGATCGAGCCCGACAAACTGCTCGCCACCTGGCAGGCGGCATGGCCGGGCGCACTCGCACACTGGAGCCGTTTCGTGCAACTGCACGAACCAGTCTGGTGTGTGACTCCCAGCGAGGAGAAACGCGAGCATCTCACCGGTAGCTTCGCCATGATCCGGCTCGTCGATCATTCGATTGTCATCAGCCTGCGGCAAGTGCAGGACTCCGGGCTCGAGCAGTTCGCGACGGAAATCCTCGCCCACGAAATCGGCCATCACGTCTACTGCCCGGCCGATCTGACGGACAACGCCCGGCTGTTGGTGCGGATCCGTGCCGGCCTTCCGACCAAGGAAGCCCGTGCGCCGATGATCTCGAATCTCTACTCCGATCTCCTGATCAACGACCGCCTCCAACGCTCAGCCGAACTCGACATCGCCGGTGTCTACAAGCAACTCAACACCAAGAGCAGTTCGCGACTCTGGGCACTCTACCTCGGCATCTACGAAGCTCTCTGGAAATTGCCCCGCGGTGAACTGGTGCTGAGTCCCGGCGATCGGCGTCTGGAACAGGACGCGCAACTCGGTGCACGACTGATTCGCAGCTACGCCAACGACTGGCTGTGCGGCGCGGGTCGTTTCGCGGCACTCTGCCTGCCCTATTTGATCGAAGACGATGCCAAAGGGCGGCTCCGCGTCTTCTCGATCTGGTGCGACACACGCTGTGCGGGGGAGGGCGGGTTTCCGGATGGACTGGTGGAAATCGAGGATGATGAACTCGTCCCGATCCATCCGTCGGAGGATCCGGATCTCACCGGGATCGACATACCCGGCGGAGCGCAGCAGGTTCTCGGTCGCACGCCGGGAGCGCTCTCGGGCCACAAGTCAGCGAAGAACTACCGTCAGCCGTTTGAGTATGCCGAGGTCTTGAAGGCCGCCGGGGTCAACCTCGATGTCCGCGAGATCACCGCCCGCTACTACCGCGAACTGGCGATTCCGCACCTGATCCCGTTTCCGGCGAAGCAACTGCCACGAGCGACGGACCCGCTACCCGAAGGACTCGATCTCTGGGATGTCAGCACGCCGCTGGAGCAGCTGGACTGGTTGGGCTCGCTGCTGACGAGCCCGGACGTGATCCCCGGCGTGACCACGCGGCAGCGAACGTATGGTGAGAGCCCCGCGGCCGATCCCGACGCGCGGCCCTTCGACCTCTACCTCGGCATCGACTGTTCGGGCTCGATGGGCGATCCGGCGCACCGGTTGTCGTATCCGGTGCTCGCCGGGGCGATCATCGCGCTCTCTGCGCTGCGTGCCGGCTCGCGGGTGAAGGTGGTGCTGTCGGGTGAGCCGGGGCGGAGCCTCTCCACCAACGGGTTTGTCCGCACGCCGGATGTCGTCATGCGCACGCTCGCCAGCTACCTCGGCACCGGCTATTCGTTCGGCATTCATCGGCTCGCCGAGACATTCACTACCGCGAGTGCGAGCCAGCGACCGGTGCATATATTGATCGTCAGCGACAATGACATGTTCCAAATGCTCGACGAAAGCGGGAGCGGTCGCATTGGTTGGGATATCGCCGCGGAATCGCTCCAATGCTGCGGCGGCGGCGGAACGTTTGTGCTGCAGTTGCCAGGCTGGGCACGGCGGAGCGATGGCTCGCAACCCGTGCACGGGAGCCTGGATCGCATGAAACGCGACGGCTGGGGTGTGAGTCTGGTCGATTCGATGGAAGAACTCGTGGCCTTTGCCAGGCACTTCAGCCGGCAGAATTTCGACTCCGTCCGAAAGTAGGTGCTGGCCATGGCGTCCGAAGGTCCGGAGATCGAGCAACTGGTCCGACGACTGGCGGAATGCCCTGGCGAATTTCTGGCTGCGGCCGACGACAGTCCCGACTTCATCGCCATCATCTTCGACGGACTGCGGACTTTTTCCCAGCGTGGGCAACCCGAGCAATCCAACCTGCTCACGCGACTCCGAACGATGCTGCCGGCTCAACTGGAACTGCTCGGTATCGTCTGCTGGTTGCTCAATCATGAGTGGTTTCACCAGCACCCGCCCCCCACAGCGCACCTCGCGAAACTGATGACGACAGACGCGTTCAAGAGATTGGTGGAACTCGTCAAACCAGCGGCGTTTGTCAACGATCCCGATCGGCGTGAGGAGTTAGCGCGTCGGACACTGCAGTTGCTGGCACTGGTGCCACGAGGCGAGACTGCCGCACATTCCGCGGATCGCCTGACCGCAATTGACAGCGTCGAACGGCACCGCATCCTCAAGGCGACGGCTGCAGCGGAACGGCGTGCCCGCGAGATCCGCGAAGCGATGGCACTAAAGAAAGCCCAGGAATCCGCCAGCCGCTACAGCGAATAGGATCGCGCATGTATCCGGAACTCAGCGAGGCCGAACGATTCCCGCTGCTCACGGCGAAGGGGCGACAGTGGTTGAACGCACTGCGACAGGATCGCCACGCCCCGCAGTGGAACTGGCCCAATGGAGAGCAACTCGACGCCGCCGGCCTCGCCCGCGTCGAGCAGTTTGCCAGTGTTTTGAAAGCCGAACCACCGGGTGATGACTGGCTGCAGCAGCACGCGGATTACTGCGTCGCTGAAGTGCCGTTTCATCGAAAACGCAACCGTGCGGGGACGCCGTTTGCGGCGATCCCCACTTGCGGTCGCGACGATCTCGCGGCTGGTGTCTGGGACTTCGTCCCCGATTGGCAAACGCTCGACGAACTCATCGTCTTCAGCAGCAGCGGCACCACGGGGCACCCGGCGAAGATCCCGTTTCATCCTTACACCGCAGCCTGCGGCATCCCGCTGCTGGAGCGGGCCCTCGCCAGCACAGGCATCGTGCTTCCCCGCGGCACGGAGCAGATGGCGCTCACCAACATCGCCGCCTACCGTGGAGCGTTCACGACAGCTATTGTGGTCGCCTTTCTGCAGGAGGCGGGCTGCATCCGCGTCAATTTGGATCCCGAGGTCTGGAACCAGCCGGGCGATTGCCGCGCGTATCTCGATCGCTACACGGCCCCGGTCATGCTGGGCGATCCGCAGGCGTTTGAAGCTCTGGCTGCCGTTGGCATCGACAAACCGCCGCGAGCGATGATCTCGGGGATCACACATCTCTCCGAGGCACTGGCAGCGGATCTCACCTCGCGATACGGCTGCCCGGTGCTGGATGTCTATGCACTAACAGAGGCCGGTATCGTGGCCGTGAGGACACCCGAGGGCCATGCGGTGCTGCCGCATGATCTGTATGTGGAAATTCTGGATGAGCACGATCAACCCGTGGCCGCGGGCGAGCGCGGGGAAATCGTCCTAACCGGCGGCCGCAACCCGTTTCTTCCCCTGCTGCGCTATCGCACGGGTGATTTCGCAGCGATGACTCTAGACCAAGGTCGTACAGTGCTGCTCGATCTGGAAGGACGGCAGCCAGTGGTGTTCCCAGTCAATGTTGACCGCGTCGTACACAGCATGGAAATCACCCGGCTGATGCGGACATTCCCGCTGATTCAATATCAGCTTCACCAGAATGCCGAAGGACACTTTCACTTTCGCTACCGCGGCTCCGTCGAGATGGACGACCTCCGGCTTGCGCTCCACGACTTGCTAAGTCGCCCGGCGGTGCTCACTCTGGAAGAACTGCCGCGCGTAAGCAGCAGGTCGCCTCGAAAAGTGGTCGTTTATCAGTCCGACCGCAAACTCTCCTGAAGACGTCGCCCATGCCAACGCTCGAACTGATCGCGGCCGTGCTGGGTTTGATCTCCGTCGCCCTGACGGTGCGCCAGCACATCTTTTGCTGGCCGACCGGGCTCGCGATGGTGCTCCTCTACATCCACGTCTTCTACGAAGCCAAGCTCTACTCCGACATGCTGTTGCAGGTGGTCTTTGTCGTGCTGCAGATCTACGGCTGGTATGCGTGGCTGCATGGCGGACGGGATCGCTCACCGCTTGCCGTCACCCGGTTGCGACCGTTGCACGGCGTCTGCTGGCTCGTCGCGGGAGCCGTGGGCACCAGCTTGCTCGGCTCAGCCATGAGTGCCTGGACAGACGCGTCGTATCCCTTTCTCGACGCAGGCATCACTGTCGCGAGTCTGATTGCCCAGTGGCTCATGGCGCGGAAATTCCTGGAATCGTGGCTGGTCTGGATCGCTGTCGATATCGCATCGATCGGGCTATTCTCCGTCAAGTCGCTCTACCCCACGCTGGTGCTGTACTGCATCTTCCTGGTGATGGCCGTGTGGGGATGGTGGAGTTGGAGGGCGCATGCCTCCAAATAGCCACGGCTTGGTGCTGGGGAAATTCCTGCCGCCGCACGCAGGGCATCAGCATCTCGTGCAGTTCGCCACGAACTTTGTGGATGATCTGACAGTGCTGGTCTGCTCGCTGGAGCGTGACGCGATCCCCGGTGCGTTGCGTGTCGGCTGGATGCAGGAACTTTTTCCCCGGGCCCGCGTGATACACATCACCGATAATCTGCCGCAGGAGCCTCGCGAGCATCCGCAGTTTTGGGATCTCTGGCGTGAGACCGTGCTCCGCGCCGCAGGCCGCAAGCTCGACTTCGTCTTCGCGTCCGAAACCTACGGCGATCGACTCGCGGAGGAAGTGGGCGCGAAATTCATTCCCGTCGACATCGGCCGCACGCTGGTCCCCGTCTCGGGTACAGCGATCCGAAAGAATCCGCTCGCTCACTGGCTGTTGATTCCCGAATGCGTGCGGCCGCATTTTGTGAGACGTGTCTGCCTCTTCGGACCTGAGTCGACCGGGAAATCGACACTGGCCCGCGACCTGGCTACCCGGTTCAAGTCCGCCTACGTCTCCGAATTCGCGCGGGGATTGCTGGATCTCAAAGGCGGCCATTGCGATGCTGCGGACATACCGCTGATCGCCCGCGGTCAACTGGCAGCCGAGGATTCGCTGGCACGTCGGGCCGACCGCGTGCTCTTCTGCGATACCGACCTGCTCCTGACCACGGTCTGGAGCGACACGCTCTTCGGCGAGTGCCCGCAAGCGGTCCGAGACCTGGCTGCGGCGCGACACTACGATCTCTATCTTCTGCTCGATGTCGATGTGCCCTGGGTCGATGACGCTCAGCGGTTTCTGCCAGGGCAACGCAGACAATTCTTCGAGCGCTGCCAGCAGATTCTCGAGCAACACCATCGACGCTTTATCGTGATCCGCGGATCCTGGACCGAGCGGATCGAGGCCGCAGCCGCGGCTGTCGAAGCATTGCTGAACCCGGAATTCACCAACGCGACCGGATGAAGATAAGGGCGAGAACAGCAGCAGCCAAGGCCAAGCTCGGCTCGGGGATCGGAGCGAAGTTCAGATTCACCACCGGGCCATCGACAGTGAGGAAGAGTCGCCCGCCGGACGCGGTCAGGACCGGTGCGGAGGTCATGTCGATGGCCACGGCGGAGTGAATCGTCGGCGTGCCGGCGAGGGTCGTGCCGATCGTCCAACTGTAGGTGCTAACAGAATTGAACCCCGTCATAGGACCGGCCTCCACGACTTTCACCACCGAGCCGGCTGTGAGGTCGAGCATCGTGCCAGCCACTTTGATC
The DNA here is from genome assembly GCA_041736785.1 of Limnoglobus sp. GTDB lineage: Bacteria > Planctomycetota > Planctomycetia > Gemmatales > Gemmataceae > JBGSSZ01. The sequence continues at coordinate 3,828 of JBGSSZ010000448.1, read as the reverse complement.
TGATCGTGGAGCGAGGCATTGGTGCTGCCGCCACTACCGGGATTGGCGGGTGTGCCGGGCTGGAGGATCTCAAATTCATAGGTGCCGGCGATAGTCGCGGCTCCGAGGGTGATGGTGCCGATGGAGTTGCCGGGAGCGATGGTACCGCCGGCAAAGACCGTGACTGGCCCGGTGATGAACCCTTCGCTGGCCGCAGGGTTTCCGCCTTTGAGTGTCGCGGAAGATTGCACGGAGACCTGCCCGCCCGGACCGGTGGCTGAGCCCGTGAGATTGCTGACCCGCAATGTCCCGGCACTGATGGTCGTGGAACCGGTATAGGTGCTACTGCCGCTGAGGAGCATCGTCCCCGTGCCGGACTTGGTGAGGGTGCCATTGGCAATGGGGACTGCGATATGCAGATCATCCGCGGCTGCACCGTCAGCCACAATGAATGTCCTCGTGCCGGAAGAAAGGTCGACCAATCCCGTGCTGGACGCGCCGGCACTGGTGATGACCTGAGCCGTGCCGCCGGACAAGCCGGAGAAGATGACGTTGCCGTTCAGGACGAGTTTCGACGGTGTGCCGCCGCGCTCGAGCATCAGCGTGTCGAAGGTGAGCACACTGTTGCCCGCAGTGAAGTTGGTCGTGTCGTCGACGAAGAGCGTATGCAGCGTCAATGACGCGCCGCCGGAAATCGACACGGGCGACGAGAACTGTGCTGACATCGGTGTGGACTCAGGCACCGGTACATAGTTGACCGTCAGCGAGCCGCCGGTGATGTTCAGTGCTTCGCGCACGAACAGCTTGCGGATGTTGTGCGAGCCCGACGAGAGCGTGATCGTAATGTTGGCATTCGGGCGATCGAGAATCACGGTATCGTTTTGCCCGGCGGTCGGGCCGCTCCCCGCCGCACCCGGCCGCCGCGGCGTCGGAAGTGGGCCAGTCGCGAACGGCGTCAACTGACCGGGTGACGCAATCGGCACGATCGGCTCCTGCCCGCTGTTCCAGTTCGCGAGCGTGTTCCAGTCGCCGCTCTGGTCGTGCCACCAGATTGCGGGGACGAGTTGGTCTTTGAGATAGTCGATGCCACCCTGGACAACATTGAAGTCAAGATTGCTGTTGCCGTTGTTGTAGCTGTTCAGGCGACCGGTGCTGGCATACTGCCAGAAGACCCACGGGTGCGTCACGCCGTAGTCGTCCCATGGTCCGTAAATGTTTGTAAACGTGTCCTTAGGGTGTGCGGTCTGGACCGGGATGGAGTTGGGATTGGACTGGTTGGGCCATCGTGCGCTCCAGACCTGCGAGTAGGCCGGACCCGCGGGGCTTGGCGGGTTGGCCGACTGCTCCGCGAGTTGGCTCCGTTGAGTCGAGGTACCGCCGCCGAGCACGGACTGGGCGTAATTGCCGTTGATGTAGATCGCTGGGCGGATGCCCATCACTTCGTAAATGCGGTTGGAAAAATCGAGCGTGAACTGGGCCATGGCGATATCGCTGCGTGCCCCGTCGCCGGCTTCGAGGTCGTGGACCGGTGGGAGGTAACCCGGCCGCATAAACGCGCCGGCCATCTGGATGAAGTGATCCGCTTCGTCGGACCCGGTGTTGGCAATGCCACCTGAGTTCGGCGTGCTGGCAATGACATCGGGCCGCGAGAAGTGATACGAGCCCGCGTACATTCCCGCTGCTGTGGCCCGGTTGATGTTCTGAATGAAATACGGGTCATCGTAGCGTTGCGAGAGACTGAAGAAGGTGTTGTCGTTGGAGGGATAGCCGCCACGGAGGTGGTCCTCGCCGGTCGTCCCGCCGCGACTGGCACGCAAGAAGACAAACTGCCTGTCCTCGACATTGCGGATGTTGTTCCAGGTCGTCTGGGAGATGTTCCCCTGCCAGGCGGAGACGTCGAGGCCCAGTAAGCGGTTGCCGCTGCTTTGGGCGTCGGCTCTGCCGGTGATCGCCAGCGTCAACGCAACCGCGGCAAGAATGAGAAAGTGGCAGCGTGACATGGGCATTTGAGACATCGATTCTCCCAGAATGCGTGACTTATCGACAGGCACGCTTTGAAAAGCATACATCGAAAGCGAGTCGCTTGCAGCAGACTGCGGAATCAAACTCAGACGATTCCCGTCAGTTTCCGAAGAAATCGACAGCAGGCACTCGGTGTCAGTGGAAGACCGTTCATTAAAATTGATCCGTAATCTGAGAAGTCGAGGAGGAAGATGAAATGCAAGTGCTACGAATGGCGGTTGCGATCTGCGTTGCGATGGCCACGGTGACTGCCACCCGTGCTGAAACACCCGTGAGCGAGGAGCCGCTTGGGAAACTCTCCGAAAAATACGAGTCGGGCAACCGTGGGCCGGGAACAGTCTCGACCGGTGTCGGCGACCCGGGCGGCGTCTCGTACGGGACCTATCAGTTGGCGTCGAAGATCGGACGAGCGGATCAGTTCGTCCGTCGCTACTACCCGAAGGAATTTGAAAACCTGAAGGGCGGCAGCGACGAATTCACGAAGGTCTGGAAAGCACTGGCCGACAGCGACCGCAAAACACTGCGGGCCAACGAGCATGCGTTCATCAAAGAAACACATTACGATCCGCAAGTCCGCAAGCTCAAGGACGACCTCATGCTCGACGTGGCCACGCGGAGTGCGGCTCTACGGGATGTTGTCTGGTCGGTTGCGGTCCAGCACGGACCGCGCACGGATGTCATCACCACAGCGGTCAAGCCACTGCTCAAGACTCAGGCACTCGATGAGATCAGTGACGAAGCCATCATCAAAGCGATCTATGCGGAACGCGGACGAGTCGGCACCGATGGCAAACTGGCGCGGTTCAGGCGGGTCGGCGACGCACTCGTCCCGGGCATCACACGGCGGTTTGTCTCCGAACAGGCCGACGCACTCCGAGCCCTGAAGAAGAGTCAGTCGCGACCTCCGATCGTGCTCTTCATCGCCGACGATCTCGGCTGGCACGACTGCTCACCGCATGGTGGCCCCGCGGGGCTCACGCCGAACATGACCCGACTGTCGAAAGCCGGGATGTCGTTCACGCACGCATTTGTGGCGTCGCCGAGTTGTGCTCCCAGTCGGGCGGCACTGCTGACGGCGTTGAACCCGATGCGGAACGGCGCGATGCTGAACCACGACAAACCGCGGGTGGATGTGAAAAAGTGGCCGGCGTACTTCCAGGAGCTTGGGTACGAGGTGGCCGCGATCGGCAAAACGGCACACTATGCCCAGGTGAAAGACTACGGCTTCAATCACGCGAGTCACTTCAAGTATCACGAAGACGACTGTGTCAACGCGGCTGCGGAGTGGTTGAACCAGCGGACCTCGAAGAAACCTCTCTGCCTGATCGTTGGGACGAACTGGCCGCATGTGCCGTGGCCTGCTGCGGGCGACGCGGGCAAATTTGCGACACTGCCGCCGAACCTCGTCGACACCCCGGAGACCCGTGCCGCCCGTGCGAAGTACGCCGCCGCGGTCGCCCGGGCTGATCGCGACCTCGGCATCATCTACGACACCGCCCGCAAGACGCTGGGCGACCAGACGCTCTTCCTTTTTACCAGCGACCATGGGGCGCAATTTCCGTTTGGCAAATGGACCGGCTACGACTGTGGCATCCGCACGCCCTTGATCGCGGTCTGGCCCAACCGTATCGCTGCCGACTCAAAGTCCGAGGCGATCGTGAGTTGGACCGATATTCTCCCCACACTGTTAGCCCGCATTTTTCACGGGCCTTTCTTCTCCGCGTGATTGTAGCTGTCGGACGGTTGTGGCGTGGTGGGATGGTCCGGATGCGAAACAGCCCCCTTACCCCCATCGTTGGACGGGCGGTGCGGAGTTCGATCTCGGGA
>JBGSSZ010000443.1:0-6021 GCA_041736785.1 Limnoglobus sp. | reverse complement strand
CTCCCCGGCGTGCCTGTCCACACGCTCTACAACACGGTCGATCTGGACCGCTTTGCTCCCGGCGAGCGCGAGCCGAGCCTCCTCGCACAATGGGCCGGTCTGCCGCCGCCGCCGCCCGGGATTGTGCGATTCGGCATTGTCGCCGCGTATGCCAACTGGAAGGGGCACGATGTGCTGCTGCGTGCGTTCGCCCGTCTGCGGGTACCCGTGCCCACGCGGCTTTTCATCGTCGGCGAGCCCATCTACTCCACACCCGGCTCGCAGTTCAGCCGCGACGAGCTTGAAACGCTGGCGGCGTCGCTCGGCATCCGCGATCGCGTCGGCTTCATTCCGTTTCAGTCCGACACGCCTTACGTCTACTCAAAGCTCGATGTGGTGGTGCATGCGAGTACCAAGCCGGAACCGTTCGGCCTGACGATCGCGGAGGCGATGGCGTGCGGGAAGCCGGTGGTTGTCGCCGCGGCTGGCGGGGCTCGAGAGCTGTTCACTGAGGGCGTCAACGCGCTGGGGCACGAACCCGGTAATGTCGAATCCCTGGCGGCTGCACTCGAGCGACTCGCTATCGATCCGCGGCTGCGTCAACGGTTGGGTACCGCGGCTCATGAATCCGCAGTGAATCGCTTCGCCGAGGAGCCCTTCGCCAATGGATTGTTGAAGCTCTATCAGTCTGCCCGATCCGCTGGCCGTCGCGGAATCGCAGCCCATTCGCTACCATCACAGCATGTCTGACAACTCTCTCAAACGGGTCGGGTCCGATCCGCTGGTGCTGTCGCCTCCGAAGACCGTGGCTGGCGGGATGCCGGCGGTCGTCTCCTCGCTGAAGCACGTCGTCTCGCAGGCGGGCCTCGTCCGCGGAGCGAAAGCTCTGCTGATGCTCAATCAGGTCGGCGGTGTCGACTGCTCAAGCTGTGCGTGGCCGGATCCCGATCACGACCGCGCCACCGCGGAGTTCTGTGAGAATGGTGCCAAGGCCATCGCGTGGGAAGCCGATACGCGCACGCTGACGGCTGACACGTTTCGCGCGAAGAGCATCGATGACCTCGCCGCGCTCAGCGACTACGAGCACGGCCAACTTGGTCGCCTCGTCGAGCCGATGGTGCTCCGCCCCGACTCGCGCCACTACGAGCCGATCACCTGGGACGCCGCCTTCTCGCTGATCGCGGATGAACTGCGCGCACTCAGCAGCCCGCACGAAGCTGCGTTCTACACCTCCGGCCGCACCTCGAACGAAGCGGCGTTTCTCTATCAACTCTTCGTGCGGCAGTTCGGCACCAATAACCTGCCCGACTGCTCAAACATGTGCCACGAATCGAGCGGAAAAGCACTCGGCCCCGCACTCGGCATCGGCAAAGGCACCGTCACACTCGACGACTTCGCGAAGGCGAAGGTCATCCTCGTGCTGGGTCAGAACCCCGGCACCAACCACCCGCGGATGCTCACGGCACTGCAAAAGGCCAAGCGGGCCGGGGCCAAAATCGTCGCGATCAATCCGCTGAAGGAAGCGGGTCTGCTGGCGTTCCACAATCCGCAGGAGGCCCGCGGTCTGTTCGGCGTCTTCGCCACACCGCTCGCGGACCACTACCTGCAGGTGAAGATCGGCGGCGATCAGGCCCTGCTGCACGGCGTGATGAAAACGCTCTTCGCCAGGAACGCTGTCGATGCGGATTTCATCGCCGCCCGCACCGACGGTGTCGCGGACCTGAAAGCCGCACTCGCCACGTCGTCGTGGCACACGATCGTGGAGCAGAGCGGCATCGCGCAGCACGAGATCGAAGCACTCTCCACGCTGCTGGCCGGCACGGACCGCATCATCGCCTGCTGGGCCATGGGCCTGACGCAGCACCTGCACGCCGTCGCGACGATTCAGGATCTGGTGCATCTGCTGCTGCGTGGTGCGATGGGCAAACCGGGTGCCGGTGCATGTCCCGTCCGCGGCCACAGCAACGTGCAGGGCGACCGCACCATGGTCATCTGCGAGCACGTGCCGAGTTGGGGCGATACTCTCGGCCGCGAGTTCGGGTTCGCCGTTCCAGCGGAATACGGATTCGACACTGTCGAGTCGATCCGAGCCATGCACGACGGCCGTGTGAAAGTGTTTCTAGGCCTCGGCGGCAACTTCCTCTCCGCCACGCCCGACACCGCATTCACCGCCGCGGCTCTGCGGAAATGCTCACTGACCGTGCAGGTGAGCATCAAGCTCAATCGCTCGCATCTCGTGCCGGGCCGCACGGCACTGATCCTTCCCTGTCTGGCACGCAGCGATCGCGATGGGCAGGACCAGTTTATGACGACTGAGAACTCGATGGGCATCGTGCAGATGAGCCGCGGCCGCCTGTCGCCGCCGTCTGAGAAACTGCTGAGCGAAATTGCGATTGTCTGCCGCCTGGCCCGAGCGGTTGCCACCCAAAGCCCACCCGTTGCAACGGGTGGGCTTGCGGCGACTGCATGGTCCAGCTTCGAGTCCGACTACGACCGCATCCGCGACGCGATCGCCAGGGTTGTGCCGGGCTTTGAGAATTACAACGAGCGCGTCCGCCAGCCCGGCGGGTTCTATCTGCCGAACAAACCCCGCGAAGGTGACTACCCCACAGCCACCGGGCTTGCACGCTTCACGGGGAATGCTCTCCCCGATCTGCGCCTCGAGCCGGGTCAACTCGTGATGATGACCATCCGCACCCACGATCAGTTCAACACCACCGTGTATGGTCTGCACGATCGTTACCGCGGCTTGCACGGCGATCGCCGCGTCATCCTGATGAACCCCGCTGACATTGCCGAACGCGGCTTGCAGGCCAAAGCCCGCGTGCGGCTCACCAGCCACTTCCGCGGCACCCGGCGAACCGCCGAGCCCTTTCTCGTCGTGCCCTACGACATCCCCGCCGGCAACTGTGCCACGTATTTCCCCGAAGCCAACGTCCTTGTTCCGCTCGACAGTGTCGCTCTCGGCAGCAACACGCCTACCTCGAAATGGGTCGCGATCACGATCGAACCCTGCTGAGTGCGACAGCGAAGACCACCCGTAGCCACGGGTGGGCTTGTGCGGCTCTAGAATCTGACTGCCGGCACAATCGATACAACCGGTCCATCATTCTCTTCTTGCTTTTTCGCGTGATCGACTTGCGTTTGAGTGTGTGTTGCTCAGATTCGGCATTCACACACTTGAGGATCGCAGATGACACGCAAGAGTACATTTCGTCGGCCCGGTTCGGTGGCACCGCGGCTCACGCTGCTGGAAGATCGGCTTGCACCGGCTGCGTTCAGTGCCAGCGGCAACGATGCCGCATCGATCCAGGCGGTAGTCGACGACTTCCGGGCCGCACTCGGGGCGAACAACGGCGTCGGCGGCAGCTTCTCCAGTGGCCGCCGCGAGATCAACTGGGACGCCACACCTGCCGCGTTCAGTGCTCCGAACAATCTTCCTGCCGATTTCTTCAATTCCAAATCTCCCCGCGGTGCCGTGTTCAGCACTGTCGGTGCCGGCACGGGCTTCATGGTCAGCGGTGCATCCACTGACAGCGGTACCGGTCAGCCAGCATTGCAGTTCTCCAATCTGAACGCCGCGTATCCGACGCTGTTCGAGCCGTTCTCCGCGGAGCGGCTCTTCACTCCGGTCGGTAACAACCAGATGGACGTCAGTTTCTTCATTCCCGGGACTAAAACCCCCGCACGGGTCGCCGGTTTCGGCGTGGTGTTCTCAGATGTGAACAACACTGGCAACGGCACGAATATCCAGATCTTCGATGCACAGGATCAGCCGCTCGGGTTTCAGGCAGCATTGCCGGTGCTCGGCGATGGTACGTTTCACTTCGTCGGTGTCACCACGGATTCCGGTGAAGCGACCATCGCCCGCGTCCGCATCACGACGGGCAACACCGTCGTCGGCGGTGTTGAAGCCGGTAACAACGACGTCGTCGTGATGGACGATTTCATCTACGGCGAACCGATTGCCAACCTCGCTCCGCTGATCAACGACATTCCCGATCAGGCGGTGCCGTTTGGCGGTTTCTCGTCCGTCGTGCCCTTCTTCGTCGCCGACACGGACAGTGCAGCGGCTGATCTCACCGTCAGTGCGGTTTCGGCGAACACGTCGCTCGTGTCAGACGCGGGGATCGTTTTCGGCGGCAGCGGGACCAACCGCACACTGGTCGTCGCGCCGAACGCCGGGCAGAGCGGGACGGCCCTCATCACCGTGACCGTCACGGATACTTTCGGAGCGAAGGCTCAGGACACTTTCACCGTGACCGTGGACGCGCCGCCTCCGCTGCCGACTCCGCCAGCGAACGTGACGGTGCATGAAGCAGCCGGTGCCGACGCGGCCAGCATTCAGTGCGCAGTCGACGCGTTCCGCACATTGCTCGGAACCAACAACGGTGTTGGCGGGCCAGTCTTTTCCGGAGGCCGGCGGGAAATCAACTGGGATGGCGTGCCTGCAGCGAAGGAAAATCCGTTCCCCGGTGACTTCTTCAACGTCAATTCCGCACGCGGTGTCGTCCTCAGCACCAATGGCGAGCGGCTTCAGGTCAGTGGCGATGTCAACACACCCGGTTTCGAATTCGCCGACGTCACTGCACAAAGCTGGGGACCGATCGAGTTCTCCAGCTTCAGCAGCCCACGACTCTTTGCCCCGATTGGCAGCAATACCTACGACGTTGAGTTTCGTCTGCCGGGGACCAGCATCCCCGCCGGAGTCCGGGCATTTGGCACGGTATTCACGGATGTGGACCTCGCCAACGTCACCAGACTGGAGTTCTTCGACGCGAAGGGCACGCTCCTCCTTGCCAGGGATGTGCTTCCGACGGGTGTTCTGCATGAGGGGCTGTCGTTCCTCGGCGTGCAGCTTCCCACCGGGCAGCTTGCCGCCAGGGTCCGCGTCACGACTGGCAGTGCACCGATCGATTCGCACTTCGCGTTTCCTCCGCCCGATGGCGTCGCGGTGGACGATTTCATCTACAGCGAACCCCAGGCACTGCCCGCGGAGGTCGTGACCGATCTCTTCGCTGTTGGCTCCGGACCGGGCGCGGAATCGCAGGTGAATGTCTTCAACGCGGACGGTTCGTTCCGCTTTGCGCTGGTGCCGTTCGGAGCATTCCGCGGAGGCGTCAATGTCGCGACGGGCGATGTCAACGGCGACGGCTTCGACGACATCGCTGCCGCTGCCGGGCCGGGTGGCGGACCGCACGTCAGGATCTTCGATGGCGTCACCGGTGCCGAAATCAGCAGCTTCTTCGCCTTCGATCCTGCCTTCCGCGGTGGCGTGAGCATCGGTCTGGGCGATGTCACCGGCGATCTCCGCGCCGACATCGCGACCGGAGCCGGTCCTGGTGGCGGGCCGCATGTCAAAGTCTTCGACGCTCAGAGCCAGGCCACGCTCCACAGCTTCTTCGCCTATGCTCCGAACTTTCGTGGCGGGGTCAGCGTCCGAGCCGGTGATGTCAATGGGGACGGGTTCGCCGACATCGTCACCGGGTCCGGACCCGGTGGTGGGCCACACATCAAAGTCTTCAGCGGTCGCGACATCAGCATTCTGCAGAGTTTCTTCGCCGGCGACCCCAACAGCCGAGCCGGGGTCTTCGTCGGTGTTGCCAACCTTCGCGGCGACGCCGCCGTGGAGGTCGTCGGCTCCGTTAGCGGTCAGATCATCAGCCGCGGATTCATCGAGCAGGACAATCTCGTCACCAGGACCCATCCGAGTGTGGCTCCGCTCCCTGTGGCGGCCGTGAGGTTCAATGGGATCATCGCCATCCTGATCGGCGCCGCCCCCGGCACCGGCTCGACTGTCAACATCGTGGACGGCACCAGCAACACGCTGCTGAGCACATTCCCGGCATTCCAGCCGTCATTCAACAGCGGCGTGTTTGTGGGATGATTGCGTTCTGTTTCGTTAGCCCGCATTTTTCACGGGCCTTTCTTCTCCGCGTGATTGTAGCTGTCGGACGGTTGTGGCGTGGTGGGATGGTCCGGATGCGAAACAGCCCCCTTACCCCCATCGTTGGACGGGCGGTGCGGAGTTCGATCTCGGGA
>JBGSSZ010000441.1:0-7019 GCA_041736785.1 Limnoglobus sp. | reverse complement strand
TGCCCGCTCTGGCCGGAAACGGTGGCGGCGATCGAGCGGGCCACCTCGGCACGACCGGCGGCAACGGATCCGGCAGACGACGGGCTCGTCTTCATCACGAAGTACGGGCGGCGGTTCGTTCGCTACACCGAAGGCAGCGGTGAGAAGTTCGGATACCGCATCGACGGCATCGGTCAGGAATTCCAGAAGCTCGCCAAGCGGCTCGGCCTGCCCGGTGGCTTCTATCACTTGCGGCACACATTCAGGACCATCGCAGACGGTGCCCGCGACTACGTTGCAACCGGGCTCGTCATGGGCCACGTTGACGATTCAATGGCATCGGTCTACCGCGAACGCATCGAAGACGACCGGCTCGAGGCGGTGGTAAACCACGTGCGCGCCTGGCTGTGGCCGGCGAGGACATTGGAGTCGATCAACTGATCGGGTAAACTATCCCTGAGCCCGCGGACTAATTACCCGCGGAAGGCACTGGCGACAACGGCGGTACTCGCATCCCGTTCGCGTCGCCAGTGCCGGCTCTTCACAGATGCGAGGACACCATGCCAGACGAGTTCCACGCTTACAGGCCGCACGCGATCGTCCAAGAGTGTGTGCAGACCGTCTACCTTGCGACTGTGCCAGGCGATCTGGACGAGTGGAAGCAATTCCAGAAGTGGCGGCGGTTCCGCCAGCAAGAACTTCTGCAAGAGTACCGCGACTTGATCGTACCGTTTGTGCAGGCTTGCATGGCAGAACAGTACACAGCCACTAAGCGTGAAGCAGCTGATTTGCACGGGTCGGGCGAGCAACTTCTTTGCGATTTAGCAGCGGCGGCGGCTGGGATCAAGCCAGACATTCATCAATTCGCAGCGGCACGGGAGATGGTCTCCAAGACTTACAACACCGACCTTTATGAATCCGCCATGAGTCGATCAGTAGGTATTCTCAAAGACCTTCACCGTTGCGGTTCGAACATACTCGGTGAACTTCACGACTGCGGCTCGTTCATCGAGAGCCAGTCCGCGACGACAAAGAAGCGGCCAAAGAAGGAATCAGGACAAGCGGGAAGGAGGCCTACTTTCAGGGAAGTGACACTAGCCAAAATCCTGAAGTTACAAGGCGATGGGAAAAGCTGGAAGCAAATCTACGCCTTAGTACCGAAGCGGAATGGTGAAAGATACGCGAAGGGCTCTCTCCAATCCATGCTTTCAAAAAGCATAACTTAATTAACTCAATTCATTTAGTTAATTTAGTTCATTTGAAGCCAGCATTCAATTCGTTCAAACTGCTTCCATCATCACCGATGGGGGCTTCGATGGAAATCCCGACTGTCATGCAAGAGATTCAGGCCGGCCACGGCGTCGGCATGGCGGGAGCGGCCCAGACTATCCCGCTGGCCAAAAAACCCGACGCTTCGACCATCGTCCGATGGTGCACGCTCGGCATCAAAGCCGCTGACGGTCACCGCGTCAAGCTCGAACACGTTCGCATCGGGCGGCGGTTCTTCACCAGCGGCCCGGCGGTGGAGCGGTTCATTTTGGAAATGTCCGACTGTTACGACTCGGTGCACGACCGAGCAACTGCCCTTCGCGCCCACATGACTGCCGGGTGCGCCCATGCGTAGCGTCATGCTCACCGTACGCGAAGTCTGTGGCCAGCTCGCACTGGCGAAGCCTGACAGCATCCTCGCGGCCATCCGCTCGGGTGAACTGATCGCCACCAACATCAGCAGCGGACCGGGCCGGGCGACGTGGCGGATCGATCCCGCGGACCTCGAAACATTCCTGGCGAATCGCCGGGCGGTGCCAGCGGTGAAGAACGTGAAGACTCCGCGGCGGCACAAACTCGAAAACGTGATTGAGTTTTTCTGAGCGTAAACGCCAACGCCCACGGCGGCAACCGGGGCGAAGGCTCAACACAAGGCAGGAGGCAAGCGAAGTGAATTATAACGGCACGGGCAGCGATCAGCAAGAAAGCGGCAGCGATGCCGAGTATGTTTCTCGACTTTTCCCCCGGCACATCGAAAAGCTCCGCAGCAGCGTGCTGAGTGACGCTACGATCCGCAGCAACGGATATGAGTCGACCCGCGACACAATGCGAGTGCAGCAGATCCTGAACCGCAAATGGGTGGCTAACGACGACTATCTGCTGATCCCTTCACTCGACCAGAACGGCGAGCCGTACTCTCCGCCTCATTACTATGTGCGCCCCGACAACCCCGGCGTCGACAAAAGCGGCAAGTCTTACCCGAAGTACATGTCGCCATCGAAGGAAAACGAAGCCGCGGAAACTCACATCCGTTTCGGCATCAATGCCCGTCGTATTCTCGGCGACGTCACCATTCCCATTGCGTTGACCGAGGGTGCACTCAAGACCGATTGCATCGACCAGAACGTCATGGCATGCCTGGGCATCAATGGCGTTTCGATGTGGTCAGCGCCGGCACTGAAGGATCCGAAGACGGGCAAACGCATTAGCCGCCGCGAACTTCACCGCGAACTTAAGTCCGTCGCTTGGAAATGTCGCAAGGTCTACATTATCTTCGATTCCGACCGGCTCACCAAGTTGCACGTGCGGCGGGAAGAGATGCGGCTCGCCAAGGCGCTGAAGGCCGAGGGCGCCACGGTCTTGATTGTGCAGATTCCGCCATCTCTGAGCGGATCCAAAAACGGGGCTGACGATTTTATCCACACGTGCGGCGTCGACGCGTTCATGAAGCTGCTGGAAGGGGCGAAGACGATCGATCAGATCCTCGCCGAGGACGAAAACACGATCATCATTTCGACCCGGGAACACATCGTCAACGACAAGGCCTGCAAGTCTCTCCGGCGCGACAAGCGACTCTACCAGCGCGGCGGCTCACTGGTGCGGATCATCGAAACAAAAAAAGAGCCGGCATCTAACACAGCAATCCGCCGACCGATGGGGTCATTGCGGGTGAAGCCGTTGTCTTCGTCGCTGGTGCGTGATCGTCTCACGAAATTCGCAACCTTCATGCAGTGGGCCGGCAGTGCCGACAATCCCGAACTCAAACCGGCTCACCCTCCCGACTGGACAGTGAAAGCCGTCACCGATCGCGGCGAATGGCCGGGCGTTCGCCAGATCGACACGATCATCACGCACCCGATCCTGCTGCCCGACGGCTCGCTGCTCACATCAAGCGGCTTTCACAAGAGCATGAGGCTCTTCGCGAGCATCCCGGAATCTCTGAAAATCGATGTGCCTGAAAGCCCGTCTCTCGGAGCGGTCAAGTCTGCTGTTGCTGTGTTGCTCGACGTCGTTTCCGATTTCCCATTTGAGTCAGACTCGCATCGGTCCGCCTGGCTCGCCAGTTTACTGACACCACTGGCATACCACTCGTTCGATGGCAATACGCCGATGTTTCTGTTCGATGGCAACACCCGCGGCGTCGGCAAGGGGCTCCTCGCCGATACGGTCAGCCTGACTGTGAAGGGTCAACGTTTTTCGACAATGGCCTACACACCAGACCGGGAGGAACTTCGAAAAAAGATCACGTCACTTGCCATTGAAGGCGAGAACATGGTGCTGCTCGATAATCTCTCCGGCAACGTCGGCAATGACATCTTGGACAACGCGCTCACCACCAACCGGTGGAAAGATCGGATCCTTGGCGGCAACAACACATTCGACGGTCCGCTCAATGTGTGTTGGTATGCGACCGGCAATAACGTCCAAATCCACGCCGACACCGCCCGACGGATCTGCCATATCCGCATGGAGACCACCGACGAGCGCCCGGAGGTGCGGACCAATGTCACGCACGCCGACCTGCGCGGCCACGTGCTTGCGAACCGTAGCAAGCTGCTCTCCGCGGCGCTGACGATCCTTCGCGGATGGGTTGAGGCGGGCCGTCCGCGGCACGGTCTGCAGCCGTGGGGCTCATTCGAAGGCTGGTCTAGCGTGGTGAGAGAAGCGATTGTTTTTGCAGGTCAGCCCGACCCAGGGGAAACGCGCGACGGCATACAGGGCAAGTCGGACACCGATGCCATGGCGATGAATGCGGTTATCGCGGGGATCCAGCAACTGAATGGCGATGGCGATGGTGTCACGGTGTCAGAGATCACAGCCGCCATCACGCGCAAGCCCACCGATCCCCCGCTCCCGGAATGGGCCGCTGGCCTGGCGGAAGCCGTTACCGAGTTGTGCGGGAAGAGGGGCAAGCTCGGGCACCGCCTTCGCCAGTTTCGCCGCCGCACCTTTGCCGACGGTCTCTTCCTCGACAACGACGACGCCAAGAACCGCGCCAAGGTCGCGAGGTGGTTCGTCTCATGCAGGAACGAGCAGAGCAAAAACGCGGGGGATGAAGACGTTTCCAACTCATCCCCCGCACCATCCCCCGCAAAAAACTGTGAAAAAATGGCTTGTAAATCGAGTGACGCGGGGCATGCGGGGCATGCGGGTGATGATTCTTATGCTCACACGTACGCGGGCACACGCGCACACGCGCACGCGCACGCGGGCCCGGCTGGGGAATGCCCCGCATCCCCCACATCCCCCGCAGAGACGGAGACCGAAACCTGGAAGGCATCATGACCGCCAAGGCCCTACTGCACCGCCTGCGCGACGCCGGCATCGTCGTCGACTTCAATGCCGATGGGCTCACCACCCGCGGCGTCATCCCGCCCGACCTCCGCGCCATGCTGGCACTGCTCCATACAGGGGTGCTCTCAGCAATCAGCGGCAAGCGGTGGTTCGGCTACTGCTCCGCCAACGGTAAGCCCGTCGTGCTCAACACCGGCGACAGGCTACCCGACGGCATCGACCGACTTTGCGTCGAAGGGCCGCACGGTTGGCACACCCTGCCAGCAACGGCTATGGTCAGCCACCCCGAACTCTGGGCGTTCCCACCCGTGAAACGGAAGGCAGCATGAAGTACGTTGCGAGATTCCGCATCCGCCGAGGCCGCTGGACATTACTCGGCACATTCCCGGCCCGCGAAGAGGCGAACGAAGCACTGCAGGCTTATCGCGAGCGGTGGCGTCTGCGGTCACTCGACACATGGATTCAGGAGGTGGCCGATGCGGAAGCGTGACGCCAAGCCCTCTCTCCAGGCCTCAAACGCAGGCGAAAGGGGTAACCCCCCTCCAAAGGCTTGGGCCTCTCGCGGTAGACCGTCTAAGCCGACGTTCACGAATTATGGCAATCAAAAAAAACTACTTTTGTGAGGAGGATCGATCATGGTCAAACGAGTCGATGACGACACCAAAAAGGCCCGCGGAACCTATCGGAAGGACCGCGTGAAGCCGCGAACGAAGCCGGCGAAGTCGGGCGATGTGAAATATCCGGCAGGCACTCCGAAGATGCCAGCGGGAATGTCGGCAGTGGCTCAAACCGAGTGGCGGCGGATCGTCAAACTGCTGTCTGATGCCGGAGTGATCGCGGACGTCGATCGTGCGGTGCTGACGGTGTACTGCGAGACCTGGGCCGACGTTTGCAAGCTGCAGAAGATCGTCCAGCAGGCCGACTTTGATTATCTGGACGAGAACTGCCGGAAGATCGTTCGCATGCTTGGGGCTGCGGAAACCCGACTTTTGAAGTTCGCGCAACAACTTGGCTGCACTCCTGCGAGTCGATCACGGGTCAAGGCGGATCCCGACGCGGCGAGCGCGAAAGATCCTGCCGCCGTAGCTGCCGACGCCGAAGCCGAGCGGCGGGCACGAAAGTTTTTCGGTCCACGAATTCACGAAGCACCACCGGCAGGAGCCTGACCCAAGCCAAGCCACGAGGGTGCCACGATGGAGCCGCTGAAATCTGTTGTCTAGATCGCTGCCGAGGCCGAGATCGAGGCCGCGCTGATCCGCAGCGGTGCGATCGCTGCGCAGTTTCTGCCGGGCTTACGGCATCGATTCCCGCGAAGTTGAAGCGGTGATTGCAAGGCTTCCAGAAATTCCGTGAAATCCGCTCCGAGTTCCAAAAAAGCGGGCGTGATAGAGGTAGCATCCCCAACGGGTACGGGCCAAATGATTCATCTTCGTTCGCAAACTCTGGCCCGGCTTGTCACTTCACCGCTGGCAATCGATTCGCGATCGCTTCCGCTTCTGCAAAAAGCATTCGACACACTCGGCAGCAATCACGACTCTACCGAAACACCGATCACAACCCGCATTTCCAAGAGCCCGGCGACTGCCGAATCATGGTCGAAACTCGTTGCAAGCTTCGCACCGCTGGCGGCTAGGCCGGCATCGAGAAAGGCGGCAGGTCATCCGGCGTTGGTGCTCGAGGGCGGCATCGCGGCGATCCCGCTTACCGGCGTCATCGTTCCAGGCAGTAATCCCGGCGAGTTCGATGGCGACACCTATCTCGATGACTTTCTCGTTTCGCTTCACTCTCTCGTCGATGATGCCGCGGTGAAGTCGATCGTGCTCATTGTCGACTCGCCCGGCGGCAGCGTCTTTGGCGTTCAGGAAGCGGCTGATGCGTTGCATGCTGCCGGTCGTCGCAAGGTCATTCATTCGGTCAACGTCGGTTTGTGTGCGTCTGCGGCGTACTGGATCGCGTGCCAGGCGGGTACGCTCATTGTGCAACCCTCGAGCGAATCGCTTTCCGTCGGGGTCTTCGCCGTTCACTCTGATTTGTCCGAACGATTCCGAGCCGCCGGCATCACCAACACGGTGCTGAAGGCTGGGGACCGCAAGGCGGCAGGCCATCCGCTGGCACCGCTCGATCAGATCGGTCGCGAGGAACTGCAGGGCAGCATCGACAGCTACTACGACAGCTTCATCCGCACCGTCGCTCGAGGCCGCAAGACGAGCCTGACCGCGGTGCGGGAGATTTACAAGCAGGGTGGCGTTGCGAGTGCCACGGAAACTGTCCGCATCGGAGCCGCAGACCGCATCGGCACCCTGTCTGAGTTGTTCCAGGCGTTGCTTGCGAAGACGGCTAACCCGCATTTTTCACGGGCCTTTCTTCTCCGCGTGATTGTAGCTGTCGGACGGTTGTGGCGTGGTGGGATGGTCCGGATGCGAAACAGCCCCCTTACCCCCATCGTTGGACGGGCGGTGCGGAGTTCGATCTCGGGA
>JBGSSZ010000439.1:0-2626 GCA_041736785.1 Limnoglobus sp. | reverse complement strand
GGGCCAGGAACGAGCCGTCCTGCACCCAACATGCGGCGTCGAGGCGGACCTGTACCGCTTCACGCCACGCGCCATCCCGCAGCGGCGGCACGACAGTCACGGTGAACGATTCCGCCTTCGCCTCGACGGCGCGACGGTCGCGCACAAACTCGTCGACGTCCAGTGCTTTGCAGTGTGCTTCCAGTACTTGAGCAAGCTGATTCGCCGTAACGTCCGTGTGGTTGGCCAGTCGCGAGTATTGCGGTGTGAAGAGGACTTCGCTCAGCAGCACACCCGGCCCCAGCTTGCGATGGAGGATGAGCAGGGGAAAGGTCGCTTCAAAGGCCATGGCCTCAGAGATAGCGAAAGTCCGCAGCAGGTTCGAGTAGGGTGAATCGCACCAGCACCGTAGAATGTCTGCGAAACTCGGAGCATGGAATGGCATCACGATTCATCGTCGGCATCGATCTCGGCACCACCAACACCGCGCTCGCGTATGTGGACACAGGCGCGGACGCAGCCGCGGTCCGCAGCTTCGAGGTGCAGCAGGTGGTCAGTGCGGGTGCGGTGGAAGCGCGGCCGCTGTTGCCATCGTTTCTGTATCTGCCTGGTCCCGGCGAGCAGCCCGCGGGGGCGATGAAGCTGCCGTGGGATGCCCAACGCGACTTCGCCGTCGGCGAGTTTGCCCGGGCGTTCGGTTCACAGGTTCCCACGCGGCTCGTGGCTTCGGCGAAGTCGTGGCTCGGGCACAATGGCGTCGATCGCAAGGCCGCCATCCTGCCGTTCCGTGCGTCCGACGATGGTCGTAAGCTCTCGCCGCTCGAGGCCTGCACCCGCTATCTGAAGCACTTGGCCGAGGCGTGGAATGCCGCGAATCCGCTACACCCGCTGGAGGCTCAGGAAACCGTGCTGACTGTGCCGGCGAGCTTCGATGCGTCCGCCCGCGATCTCACGATCGAAGCCGCCCGTGCTGCGGGCTTGGAGCATCTCACGCTGCTCGAAGAACCGCAGGCGGCGTTTTATTCCTGGCTCGATACGCAGGGCGATGCCTGGCGATCGCAGGTCAGCGTCGGCGATCTCGTGCTCGTCGCCGACGTCGGCGGAGGCACCACCGACTTCACACTGATCGAAGTCGGCGAAGAGGCCGGCACGCTCGCTCTCACCCGCCTTGCCGTTGGGGATCACCTCCTGCTCGGTGGCGACAACATGGACCTGGCCCTCGCCCACAACACCGCCGCCGCGCTGGCGAAGCAGGGTCACAAGCTCGACGCTCCTCAAATGCTGCAACTCGTGCATGGCTGCCGGGCGGCGAAGGAAGCGATGCTCGCGGATGCCAACAAATCGAGTGTGCCCGTGACGGTGCTGGGCAAGGGCCGCAGCGTGATCGGCGGCAGCATCCAATACGACCTGCCGCGGAGCGATGTGGAAGCGATCCTGCTCGACGGCTTCTTCCCGCAGTGCGAGCGGAGTGCTGAGCCGGCACGGAACCGGGCCGCGGGCTTGCAGGAACTGGGCCTGCCCTATGCCGCAGATGCAGGGATCACGCGGCACCTTGCCGGCTTTCTGAATCGCCAGGCAATGTCGATTGCGGACGGCCTTGCAAAGGCGGATGGTGGAAGGCGGAAGGCGGAGAAGCGGGGGTTGCCGACGGCGGTGCTGTTTAATGGCGGTGTGTTCAAGTCCCAGTCGCTGCAGGAGCGATTTCTGCGCGTGCTCGGATCGTGGGGCAAGGACAAAGTGCGGGCGCTCGCCGGGGGTGACCTCGATCAGGCTGTGGCCAAGGGTGCCGCGTATTACGGCCTCGTGCGGCGAGGCAAGGGCGTGCGGATTCGCGGAGGCACGGCTCGGGCGTACTACATCGGCGTCGCGACGAGTGCGCCCGCTGTGCCGGGGTTGCCGGCGCCGATCAAGGCCCTCTGCGTGGCTCCGTTCGGCATGGAGGAGGGGACCGAAGCCGATCTGCCAAAGACGGAGTTTGGCCTCTACATCGGCGAGGAGGCCGAGTTCCGCTTCCTCGGCTCGACCCTGCGGCGTGACGATTCCGCCGGTGCGGTCATCGAAGACTGGGAAGGCACTATGGACGAACTCACGCCGATGAATGTGACTTTGGAATCGAAAGGCACCAGCGGCGTGGTCCCCGTGCATCTGCACAGCAAAGTGACGGAGATCGGGCAGTTGGAATTGTGGTGCTACAGCCGCGACGGCAAGCAGAAGTGGAAGCTGGCATTCAACGCACGGATGTGAGTTTTGCCCAAAGCCCACCCGTTGCAACGGGTGGGTTTTCGCGCATCCTTCAACTTTTCCCAAGTATGAGATCCAGCGCCCAGCAGCCGCGGAAATGCTCTTTGCCATTGCGGAAGTGTGCGAGGATTTTCTCGTCGGCGAAGCCATCGTCTTCAAGGGCATCGGCGAGAATTGGGAGACGTTCAAACTGCTGTCCATTTTGAATGTGTGCCGCTATCGCGATGATTCCAGAGCTTGGGAAATAGAATCTCGAGTCTTCACAGCTAACCCGCATTTTTCACGGGCCTTTCTTCTCCGCGTGATTGTAGCTGTCGGACGGTTGTGGCGTGGTGGGATGGTCCGGATGCGAAACAGCCCCCTTACCCCCATCGTTGGACGGGCGGTGCGGAGTTCGATCTCGGGA